>CP097969.1:1500000-1591815 GCA_023703575.1 SAR86 cluster bacterium | reverse complement strand
GAACAACAAAAACTCTATCATTCTCAGCCCTATTACTTTTAAGCACTATGAAAAGAACATATCAACCGAGTAAAATCAAACGAGCCAGAACTCATGGTTTCCGTTCGAGAAACTCAACACTTGGAGGTAAAAAGGTGCTAAGCAATAGAAGGAAAAAGGGGAGGCTTTCCCTCACTGTCTAAATGAGCCCTAAGCGCTCCATATCATCTAAAGAAGGCTTTAGTGATATTTTCGATAATCCTGATCAAAAACATTCCACCAAAAACATATTGATTCTTTCTAAAGATAATTCCTTGGGTTTTTCAAGAATAGGGGTGGCAATTAAAAAGAAGGACAATAAGCTTGCTGTAGACAGAAATAATATAAAGAGAAAAATAAAAGGAAGTTTTCTTGCAAAGGTTTTAGAATTGCCTCATAAAGATTTTGTTGTGTATGTAAAAAAAAATTTAAAAGGAAAAGAAGAGGAACTTAAAAAAGATTTAGATAAGATCTGGAGAAAGTTTACGATCAATAATGATTAACAAAACACTTATAAGGATTATAAAATTTTACCAAAAGTATTTGAGCCCAATGTTAGGTCAAAGCTGTAGGTTCTATCCTACCTGCTCTCAGTATGCGCTAGAAGCTTTAAAAGTTCATGGGACTTATCGGGGCTCTATCATGGCAGTAAAAAGAATCATTAGATGCAATCCTTGGGGCGGTAGTGGAATAGATAATGTACCTGGAGAATCAAAGCATGGACGTGATTAAAACATCCTTGATAATAGGAATCGGCCTTACCTTTTATTATCTTCTTTTGCAGTGGCCCACAGATAATTATATCTATGATGGTTCTTCTCAAGAACAGCTAGAAGTCAATACCTTTTCTGATAGTGAACGCTCACTTTCAGAGCCCCTTGCCCCCCTCTCACAGCCAAATCAAGGATTGGGCGAAGTTGATCCTCAAAAGCTTAATTATTTTGAAATACAAAATGATGACTTATCTTTATTAATTGAATCAAGAACGGGAAGGTTTGAAGTTTCGAGTTTAAAAAACATATCGGAAGAGAAGGGCTCTGAAGAGAGGTTCAATATATTTGGAAAAACCTATGATGCCAACTCTGGAAAAGAAAATGTATATTTCGCTAATAGTGGTTTTTACACCCGAGCTCAAGGATATTTAGATCCACAATTTGAAAAAATAACTGAGCAGTCAGTTGAGACAGGTTCAAAAGTTTATATTCTTGAAGGTACATCAGGGGGGTTAAATTTTTCTAGAAAAATAGAAATTGAAAATACAGGTTATTCTCTAAAAGTTGAGGACACAGTGAGCTCAGTTTTAGGTGAAGATATTTCAATGACACCTTATGTGGTTATTGAAAGAGATGGCTCGCCAGTAGAAGAAGGTGGTTTGATGTATACCTATCTTGGTCCTGTTTTTTCATCAACGAAAGATACATATGAAAAATATGATTTTGATGACATAAGGAATTCTTCATATCAGAACAAATCCCTAGGTGGTTGGGTTGCATTGATACAACATTACTTTTTGTCTGCATGGATTCCAGATCAAAATGAAGAGTATCTTTATCAAGGTAGATATGGAGAAAATTCTGGAAGGTACTCTTTAGGTTACACCTCCAGAGATTCTATTCTTTCCTATGGCGAGACTGTATCTACAAAGAACACTCTTTATGTAGGCCCTAAACTACCCAAACAACTTGTTGAAATTGAAGAAAACCTCGACCTAACCGTAGATTACGGATTTTTATGGTGGTTAGGTAAGCCGATGTATTGGTTTTTAGACCTCGGATACAGTCTTTTTAGTAACTGGGGATTGGCAATTATCTTCCTAACTGTTGTCTTGAAGCTTTTGACCTGGCCTCTTTCGGCAAAAGCATATGTTTCAATGGGTAAGATGAGAGAATTAGCGCCCAAAATGCAGCTTCTACAAGAGAAACACGGTGACAACAGGCAGGCAATGAGCCAAGAATTAATGGAAGTGTATAAAAAAGAGGGAGTAAATCCGCTGGGAGGATGCTTACCTATGTTAGCGCAAATGCCTTTTTTCTTGGCTTTCTATTGGGTTTTGCTCGAAACTGTTGAATTAAGACATTCTCCGTTCTTTTTGTGGATAGATGACTTATCGGCCATGGATCCTTACTTTATTCTTCCTATTCTTAATGGGGCTGGCATGTACCTTTCTCAAAAACTTACACCCACTCCACCCAATGCGGACCCAATGCAGGCCCAGATGATGAAGTTCTTTCCTCTTATTTTTGCTGTCATTTTTGCATGGTTCCCGTCCGGCTTGGTTTTGTATTGGCTGGTAAATATGGTTATTCAAATATTTCAACAGTGGTGGTATTCGAGAGGTACCAAGTATGGAACTGGGTCTGTTGGCTCTGGCTGATGAGCTCTATCAGCCTTGAATAAAAACAGAACCATTATTGCTCCTGCGACTGTTCCGGGAAGGGGAGGTATTTCAATAATTAGGATGTCTGGAAAACTTTCTAAGAACATAGCCGAAACTATGTGCGGGGAACTCGCAGAAACCCGACGCTTTAAGCGTTGCTCTATAAAGTCACGTGGCGGATCAAAAATAGATGATGGCATGGTTGTTTTTTTTAAATCTCCTAACTCTTACACTGGAGACGACGTGGTTGAGTTTCATTGTCATGGAAATCCAACCATAGTGAATTTGGTGATAGAGGAGGCTGTTGATCTTGGTGCGGCAGTCGCTGAGCCTGGAGAATTTACAAAAACTGCATTTCTAAATGAAAAAATTGATCTGGTTCAGGCTGAGTCTGTGGCTGATTTAATAAATGCTCAAAGCGAAGCGGCTGTTGTAGCAGCTAACTCGTCGCTTTCTGGGGAGTTTTCTAAACAAATAAACTTATTGCTTGATGGTATTGTTAAAGCAAGGGTGGTTGTTGAGGCAAATATAGATTTTCCAGAAGAGGAGATTGATGTCTCTTCTCTTGAGTCTATCAAAGAGGCGCTCCAGAGCTTTCACGCCGAGATAAGTGAATTGCTTTCTCGTGTAAAAGAAGGGGTAAAACTAAGAGATGGATATTCAGTTGCTATTGTGGGACCTCCAAACGCCGGTAAATCATCTTTATTAAACCTCTTAGCTCGGGAAGACCTGGCAATTACTTCTGAGGTTCCTGGAACTACGCGCGACCTGGTAAAAACATCTGTGAATATCGGGGGAACGCTCATAGAATTTGTTGATACAGCTGGGGTTAGGAGTGATCCAGAGGGGCCTATTGAAGAAGAGGGTATACAGAGATCAAAAGAAGCTATTAAAAAGTCAAACTTAAGCCTCTTAGTGCAAGATGCAACAGCCGTTCAAGTGTTTGATGTGGGCTTGGGTGATTTTTTGACTGTGATGAATAAGTCTGACTTGCTTGAAGGTAAGTTCTCCAATAAAGACAACACTTTCTACTTATCGTGTACTACTGGTAAGGGGGTTGAGGAATTACTCAAAGCATTAATTGCAATGTTAGGAATAGACGAGGGAGAAGAAACTGTATTTTTGTCCAGACAAAGACATGAAATTTCTTTACGAACTGGGGGCCTTTTTTTAGAAGAGGCCATAACTTCTTTGAGTGAAGGACAGGTGTTAGAGTTGGTTGCAGAAAGCTTGAGGTCTGCTCATTCTGCCCTTGGTGACATCTTAAGACCTATGGGTTCGGACGATCTTCTGGGTGAAATTTTTTCGGATTTTTGTATAGGTAAATAACTGTTCAAACGCTGTTGAAAAATATTTATATTTTGTGTCTATTTTTTTTGTTTACTGAATATACAGATCAATAAAGAAGATATATTTTGGTTTTAAACAGCTTTTGTGTCAGAGGAATATCAACAAAATGCAAGGGTCGTGCCAGTTTTCCACAAGCATTAAGGTCCCCAATAATAACAAAGTAAGATAAGATATAAATTCCTAATAAGATTAATTTATTTTTTTTAACTGTGGATAAATACGATGTCATAGTCATAGGCGGGGGACACGCTGGAGTTGAAGCGGCAGAAGTATGCTCGAGGTTCGGTGTAAAAACTTTGCTTATTACCCATGATAAATCAAAGATAGGTGAGATGTCGTGCAATCCAGCAATTGGTGGGATTGGCAAAAGTCACCTGGCAAAGGAGGTTGATGCCCTGGGTGGTTTGATGGCTAAAGCTACTGACAAGGCAGGAATACACTACCGAGTCCTTAATTCCACAAAAGGGCAGGCCGTAAGGGCTACTAGAGTGCAAACCGATAGAGAGCTTTACAGGGCTGCAATACAAAAATTTCTGTCTTCATCTCCCAACCTTACAATTATAGAAGGCTCGGTTGTCGACCTGGATATTAAGAACTCAACCATTCTGTCAGTATTAACCGAGAGAGGGGAAAAAATATCTTCCAATTCAGTAATTTTAACAACAGGAACTTTTCTTGGAGGTGTAATGCATACTGGTCTGGAGCAATCTTCGGGCGGACGAATCGGAGATCCTTCTAGCGATAAACTGGCTCAAAAACTTAGAGGTCTCAATTTAAAAGTAGGTAGATTGAAAACAGGAACACCTCCCAGACTTAATAAGCACTCCATAGATTGGTCTCTTCTTTCACCACAACCAGGAGATACTCCAACACCACTTCTTTCTTATACTTCTCAAGCAAGCGAAAGACCTGAGCAGCTAAATTGCTACATGACACGCACCAACCCAAAAACACACCAAGTAATATTAAATCACCTTGACGAATCACCCATGTATTCGGGCCTGATCGAGGGTATAGGACCAAGGTATTGTCCCTCGATTGAAGATAAAGTTATGAGATTTTCTGAAAGAGACTCTCATCAGATATTCGCTGAGCCGGAAGGGCTCAATTCAGATCTTATTTATCCAAACGGTATTTCAACAAGCTTACCTTTTGGTGCTCAAAAAGAGCTTATAAAATCAATTAAAGGCTTTGAAAACGCAAAAATAGTGAGACCCGGGTATGCAATAGAGTATGATTTCTTTGATCCCACAGGATTAAAACACTCATTAGAAACAAAGGCAATTTCAGGTTTATTTTTTGCAGGTCAAATTAATGGAACCACAGGATACGAAGAAGCAGCAGCTCAAGGTATAATGGCAGGAATAAACGCATCGCTTCGAGCAACCAATCAAGAGGCATTCGAACTTCAGAGAGACGAAGCTTATATAGGGGTTTTGATAGATGATCTGGTAAGTCTTGGTACAAAAGAGCCTTATAGAATGTTTACAAGCAGGGCGGAATATAGACTGATACTTAGAGAAGATAATGCAGACATGCGCTTAACAGAAAAGGGCAGAAAACTAGGAATAGTATCCGACTTATTATGGCAAAAATATCAAGAAAAAAGAGACGCAACAACCAAGGAAATTTTGAGATTAAAAAAAGACAAACTTAAACCAAACACGCCCGAAGCTAAAAAAATAAAAAAACAAACAGGTGAGAGCATTTCAAGCAATATTAGCCTTTTCGAAATGTTAAAACGTCCCAAAGTTCTTCATTCACACCTTCCACAAGGGGAAATCACACTTGCCCCAAATGCTATTGATGAAATAGAAGCTTCTGTTAAATACGAGGGCTACATAAAGAGACAAAAAATTGACATAGAGAGACTCCAACGAAATGAAAATACACCAATTCCAAAACACATAGACTACGAGAAAGTTGTTGGACTTTCTAACGAGGCAAAGCAAAAATTATCCGAAGCAAAGCCGGGAAGTTTGGCCCGAGCCTCAAGACTGCCCGGAGTTACTCCGGCAGCAATCTCTTTATTGATGATCTACTTGAAAAAGGAAAGACAGGCCGTTGGGTAAAGATCAAACCAATCAGCTGGCAGAATATAAAGCTCATTTGATTGCATGGAACAAAACCCACAACTTAATATCCAAAAAACAAGCTCTTAACATCGAGTCTCACATAGCAGATTCTTTGATAATTTCCTCTTCGTTAAACAAAAACATAGTTGATTTGGGTAGTGGGGGCGGGTTTCCAGGCATACCTCTCGCAATTACCAATCCAGACAAGGACTTCTATTTAATAGAAAGCAACACCAAAAAATCATCGTTTTTATTAAGCACCATTTCTCGCTTGGGACTAGATAATACTAATGTCATAAATCAAAGGATCGAAAAAGTAGAAAGAAAAACCTTTCCTGAATCATTTGACATAGTCTGTAGGGCAGTAGGCTCTGCAGAATTTATAATTAGCTTAACAGCCCCTTTACTCCAAAAAAGAGGAGTAGAGCTCAAGCTCATGAAGACCCAAGAGCAGTTTGGTGAAGAAAAAATACCACAAGGTTACCTTTTAAAAAAAATTGATAAATTTCCTTCAAAAGCGAAAGACAAGACGCGTATCTTGGTTACAATAGAAGCAGAACAAAACAATGGTTAATACATTAGTTATAGCAAACCAGAAAGGAGGCGTTGGCAAGACAACCACTGCCGTAAATTTATCGGCCTCTCTGAGCGCAATGAAAAGAGCCGTCCTCTTAGTTGATCTTGATCCACAGGCAAATGCCACTACCGGATCTGGTATAAAAAAGTGTGATCAAACCAAAGGTTCTGCGGTAGCTTTAATGGGAACACAAGGTGAGGTGATTTTTGGAACAGAGTTAGGTTACGATATTATGCCATCTGGCCCAGAACTAATTGCTGCGGAATCATTCTTAAGAGGGGGTGGAGACCAAGAAAGAGCTCTATTAAATTACCTAGCCGACATTAATGATAAGTATGACTACATAATAATCGACTGCCCGCCTTCTTTAAATTTATTAACACTTAACGGGTTAAGAGCTGCCAAAGATTTATTGGTTCCGATGCAGTGTGAATATTTTGCCCTTGAAGGCCTGGCCGGACTTTTAGAGACTGTAGGACAACTCAATGATAGCACAGGCCATGATCTTCAATTAAAAGCTGTTGTAAGGACCATGTTTGACCCTCGTAACAAGCTCGGTCAACAGGTAACAGGAGAGCTACAAAAACATTTTTCTAGCCAACTTTACTCAACAGTCATTCCTAGAAATATAAAATTAGCAGAAGCCCCTAGTTTTGGTAAGTCCGTTCTGTCTTATGAGCCTAACGCTAAAGGCTCTTTAGCTTATCTTGCATTGGCCGGAGAATTGATTGGTAAGACGGAAGAACAGTATAGCGATAACGCCTATGAACAAAGACAAATCTAGTTTAGGCACTGGACTAGACTCTCTTTTGGGAGAGAGACCCAAGTCAGACGGGGTTTCGGTTACCCAGATTCCCTTAGACAATCTTGCCCCTGGGCAGTATCAACCCAGAACAAAAATGCATAAATCTACTCTTGAGGAGCTGTCTCGGAGCATAAAAGAACAAGGCATTCTTCAGCCGCTGGTTGTAAGGAGGTTGGCCTCGGGAAGGTTTGAGATAGTTGTCGGTGAGAGAAGGTGGAGGGCAGCTCAACTCGCTGGTATTAGTTCCGTTCCAGCCATCATAAGAGATCTTAATAACGATGAAACTGCCAAAATTGCTCTAATAGAAAATCTTCAAAGGGAGGATCTTAACGCCCTTGATCAGGCTAAGGGCCTTTTGAGGCTTCAAGGAGAGTTTAATCTCTCACAAGAAGAGCTTGGGGTCGCAGTAGGAAAATCTCGTTCAACTGTAACCAACCTCTTGAGGCTTTTATCGCTTAGTCCCGAAGTCCAATCTTTATTAGAAGAGGGAAAAATTGAAATGGGCCATGCTAGAGCACTTTTAACACTAACTGAAGACGCTCAACTTCAATGTGCAAAGAGAGTAGTATCAGAATCACTTTCAGTAAGAGAGTGTGAAGCCATTGTTGGAGGCCTGTCTGGCAATAAAAAAAAGAGCGCCAAATCAAAACCCCAACGAGACCCCAATATTGTGTCGCTTGAAAAAGAGCTATCTGAAACACTTGGCTCGCCTGTAGAAATAAAACACAGCAAGAAGGGCTCTGGTAAAATAATAGTAAGCTACAAAAATCTTGATACTCTAGAAGGTGTGTTAGATAAATTTAAATCTTAAAAAAGTAACAAATTCTTCTTTCACTAAAGCCCTTCCGTAACTATAATTGCGGCGCCTAATGAAATCCCGATGGCTAGTAAAGAACTTAACTCAACAGATTATATAGAACACCACCTTACCAACTTAACGTATGGTAAATGTCCTGATGGAACATGGAGCTTTGCCGAAGTTCATGGAAAAAGCCAGGTTGCAGGCACAGAGGCAAGTTGCAACATCAGCGAAATGGGTTTTTGGGCCTTTCAGGTAGACACTTTGTTTATGTCATTTCTCTTGGGCATGGGAATGATATTTTTTATGAGAAGAGTCGCGAAAAACGCCAGCTCTTCAAAACCAGGCCCAATTCAAAATGCCGTGGAATACCTGGTTACTTTAGTAAGGGACCAAGTTCAAGATAATTTTACTGCCGACAAAAATCCCCTAATGGGACCTCTTGCGTTGACTATCTTTGTTTGGGTTTTTTTAATGAACCTAATGGACCTGATTCCGATTGACCTCGTTCCATGGATAGCAAACGGGTTCACCGCGCCTAATGCTGAGGGCGGAGCAATTCATTACTTCAAGGTTTTGCCTGTAGCAGATATCAACGCACCGATGGGCATGGCGCTGGGCGTCCTAATCTTGATTCATTATTACAGTATAAAAAACAAAGGGCTCGGTGGCTTCTTGGCTGAGCTGACTTTCCAGCCCTATGGTAAGTGGATGGCACCGATAAATGTTATATTCGAAATACCTGGATTTTATGCGAAGCAACTAGCCTTGGGCTTAAGGTTATACGGAAACCTTTTTGCCGGAGAAATGATCTTTATATTAATAGCATTATTTTTTGGTGGTTTCTTTAGTTCAATCACAGGAGTCCTTGCGGGTGTCGCAGGGCTAGCGCTCAATTTCATCTGGGCGGTATTTCATATTTTGGTTGTTATATTGCAAGCATTTTTATTTATGGTTTTAACCCTCGTATACCTACAACAGGCACACGAGCATCATTAATTTTTTTATCTAAGGAGAATAAAATGGAAGAAGCAGAAGCTATAAGAAGGGTCGCAGGAGCCCTACTAACAGGAGGGGGCGCTATCGGTGTCGGAATCGGTGTTGGTCTAATTACTGCAAAATATTTGGAAGGAATCGCAAGACAGCCTGAACTTCAACCCTACCTTTTTACACAGCTGTTAATTGGTATGGGTCTAGTAGATGCGATACCCATCGTCTCGCTTGCGATCGGTCTTTTATTCTTATTCACTTAAAAATAAGCCCGGAGTTTTGTAAATGAATTTTAACGCCACATTATTCGGACAGCTTTTAGCCTTTGTATTTTTTGTGTGGTTTACCATGCAATATGTCTGGCCTTATATTCTTGAAGCTCTTGAAGAGAGAGAAAAAGAAATATCTGATGGTTTAGAAGCTGCAAGCCGAGGAAAGAGAGAGCTTGATGAAGCTCATCAAAAAAAAGCTGAAATTTTAGAAGAGGCCAAGAAAGAGGCTGCTGATTTAGTCAATCAGGCTAATGCTCGAGCAAATCAGCTGGTGGAGGATGCAAAATCTACTGCACAGGAAGAAGCTGAAAGGATAAAAGTCTCTGCTCAAAGCGACCTAGATCAAGCCGCAAAAAGAACCAAGGAAGAATTAAGGTCTGAAGTAGCGGCTCTTTCAATTGCAGGGGCTGAAAAAATACTAGGCTCAGAGATTGATAAAGATAAAAACTCACAAATTATCGATCAAATAGCTCAGGAGTTATAACTTTGAATTTCGAGACCTTAGCAAGACCATACGCCCAAGCGATCTATGACCATTCTGAAGGATGGGAAAAGGATCTTGGTCAGCTTGAGCTTGCTTTAGAGACACCTGAAGTACAACAGTTGATAGATTCTCCCAAGCTTGCTTATAAGGAAAAGGCTGAAATGTTCCTCTCTTTATTTGAAGGCCAAATTGAAAGCAAAACCAGCAACTTCATTAAAGTGTTAGGTGAGTCAAAAAGAATTTCACTTCTTCCGCACATCTCCAAAGAATACAGAAAGTTGTTATCGGGAACAAAAGGCTCTAGCGAGGTTTTCATTACGTCTGCTTTTGAGTTAACAGACGAGCAATTAAAAAAAGTTACAGACTCTCTAAAAGGAAAATATGGAGATTCATTAACAGTGGAACAAGTAATAGACAAAAGTTTAATAGGTGGTTTTTCTATCAAATGCGGTGACGAAGTTACAGATTACAGCGTTAAAGGAAAGCTTGAAAAATTAAGAAATCAAATCAAATAAAAAAAATGGAAGAATTAAACCCATCAGAAATTAGTCAGGTCATCAAACAGAAAATTGATGCCCTTGATACCGCCTCCACTCCTAGCAATGAAGGCACAATCGTTTTCCTTGCAGACGGCATTGCGAGAATACACGGCCTTGGCGAAGTCATGAATGGTGAGCTTATAGAGTTTGAACATGGGGTCATGGGAATGGCGCTTAATTTAGAAGTTGACTCTGTTGGGGCTGTTATCTTAGGAGATTACAAGTTATTGGCAGAAGGCGGCTCTGCTAAGTGTACTGGAAGAATTTTAGAGGTCCCCGTTGGAGAGGCTCTTATGGGCAGGGTTGTTGACGCATTAGGCAACCCAATTGACGGTAAAGGCGAAGTGCAAACAGATCAAACCGCCCCAGTAGAGAAAGTCGCTCCCGGAGTTATTTCAAGAAAGTCTGTAGATCAACCGGTGCAACTAGGCATAAAGGCCGTTGACAGCATGGTTCCTATTGGAAGGGGTCAGCGTGAATTGATCATTGGAGACAGACAGACCGGTAAAACTGCTATCGCCATAGATGCAATAATCAATCAAAAAGACACTGGCGTTAAGTGTATATATGTAGCAATAGGTCAAAAGCAATCTTCAATTGCTCAAGTTGTTAGAACTCTTGAGCAGTATGGTGCAATGGAAAACACAATTGTTGTAGTGGCTGCGGCGGCTGACCCAGCACCAATGCAATATATTGCCCCTTTTGCAGCTTGCTCCATGGGCGAGTATTTCAGAGACAGGGGGGAGGATGCTCTAATTATCTACGATGACCTTTCTAAACAAGCCGTTGCATATAGACAGATGTCTCTTCTGTTAAGAAGACCGCCCGGAAGGGAAGCTTATCCTGGTGACGTTTTCTACCTTCACTCAAGATTACTAGAAAGGGCTGCAAGGGTGAATGAAGAATATGTCGAAAACTACACAAATGGTGAGGTGAAGGGAAAAACAGGTTCGTTGACTGCTCTTCCAATTATCGAAACTCAGGCTGGAGACGTTTCAGCGTTTGTTCCTACAAACGTAATTTCTATAACCGATGGACAAATTTTCCTCGAGTCGTCTTTATTTAGTTCAGGATTAAAGCCAGCCATGGACCCTGGTATTTCAGTTTCAAGGGTAGGTGGTGCTGCGCAGGTTCCAATAATTAAAAAGCTCGGTGGAGGAATTAAAACAGCCCTCGCTCAATATAGAGAGTTAGAGGCTTTTGCCCAATTTGCTTCAGATCTTGACGAGGCATCCAAAGAGCAATTAGAGCATGGTGTGAGGGTTACAGAACTGACGAAACAAGATCAGTTTTCGCCAATGTCTGTAGCTGAAATGGGCCTTATGCTTTACACGGCTAATGAAGGGTATCTAAGGCAGGTTGAGGTTGAAAAAATCAAAGACTTTGAAAAGAGCTTGATAGCCTATATGAATTCCGAGCATAAAGATCTGATGGATAAGGTGTCAGAGACCGGAGAATACGGAGACGATATCCAAAATGCCTTCAAAGAAGCCTTAGACAATTTCATGGAAACACAAACTTGGTAGGCATAAATGGCTAACAGTAAAGAAATAAAAGTACAGATCGCCAGCATAGGTAATACTCAAAAGATTACCAGCGCAATGGAGAAGGTCGCTGTTAGCAAAATGAAAAAGACTCAAGACAAGATGCTTAAGGGCCGCCCTTATAGAGATCGTATGCTGGGTGTGATTAGTCACCTTGCCAAAGGACAACCAGAGTATAAGCCTAAGTACATGGAAGAGAGGGAAGTAAAGAAGATCGCCATTATAGTTGTTAGCTCTGACAAAGGTCTCTGTGGTGGGCTCAATGCCAATCTACTTAGAGATGTAACTCGCTTTGCTTCTGAACAAGCCTCTTCTGGAAAGGAAATTTCATATTCTCTGATTGGAACTAAAGCTCAATCTTTCTTTAGGTCATTCGGAGGAAATGTAATTTCTGCTACAGAAAAGCTGGGGGATGATCCCTCGATTGAGCAGCTGGTCGGTTCTATGAAACTTTTATTAGATGCCTTTTCTGAGGGTGAAATAGACAGGGTCTATTTGGCTAGCAATAGCTTTGTAAACACCATGACCCAAGAGCCAGAAATAACTCAACTTCTACCTCTAAGCAAGATAGAGGATGAAGAAGATGAGGGCTCTAACAAAGAAGTCCCCAGGTGGGATTATATTTACGAGCCCGATGACTCAAGACTTTTGTTGGACGGCTTAATGGAGAGATATATAGAGTCTCTTCTTTATCAGTCTGTCATAGAAAATATAGCGTGCGAACAGGCTGCTAAGATGGTTGCTATGAAAAGCGCAACAGATAACGCAGGGTCTCTTATAGAGGAGCTGCAACTTGTTTATAACAATGCCAGGCAGGCTGCAATTACTCAGGAAATATCAGAGATAGTTGCAGGTGCGGAGGCAATTTAATACTGGAAATAAATATGAGTAATGGAACAGTAATACAAATAATTGGAGCAGTAATTGATGTCGAGTTTCCAAAGGAAAACTTACCCAAAATCTACGACGCATTAACTGTTGATGAAACTGGACTTGTTCTGGAGGTGCAGCAGCAGTTGGGCGATGGTGTTGTCAGAACAATTGCAATGGGTGCCTCAGAAGGGCTTAAAAGAGGTGTGTCGGTTACCAATACCGAAAATCCAATATCTGTTCCTGTTGGAGAAGCTACACTTGGAAGGATTATGAATGTTCTGGGAGAACCAATTGATGAAAAAGGCCCTGTGGATGCAAAATCTGCAATGCCGATACATAGAAATCCGCCTTCATATGAGGATCAGGCAGAGACTACTGAACTTTTAGAGACGGGCATCAAAGTAATTGACTTAATATGTCCCTTTGCAAAGGGCGGAAAGGTTGGTTTATTTGGTGGTGCTGGAGTGGGGAAAACGGTAAATATTCAAGAGTTAATAAGAAATATTGCATACGAGCATAGTGGATATTCGGTTTTCGCTGGTGTGGGAGAGAGAACCCGTGAAGGAAATGATATGTACCACGAGATGATTGAAGGTGGTGTTTTGGACAAAGTAGCCCTTGTTTACGGACAGATGAATGAACCTCCTGGAAACAGATTAAGGGTTGCTCTTTCTGGACTTACAATGGCTGAAAACTTTAGAGATGAAGGGCGTGATGTTCTTTTATTCGTAGACAATATCTATCGATACACCTTGGCTGGAACAGAATGTTCAGCTTTATTAGGCAGAATGCCATCTGCAGTTGGTTATCAGCCTACACTTGCAGAAGAAATGGGTGTTCTTCAAGAAAGAATTGCATCCACTAAAACAGGATCAATCACATCTGTTCAAGCGGTTTATGTTCCTGCAGATGATTTAACAGACCCTTCACCAGCTACAACATTCGCTCACTTAGATGCGAATGTGGTTTTATCTCGGCAAATTGCTTCTTTAGGCATCTATCCTGCTGTCGACCCCTTGGATTCAAACAGTAGACAGCTAGAGCCGGCAATCGTAGGTCAAGAGCACTATGATGTTGCCAACGCTGTAAAGCAACAGCTGAATAGATATAAAGAATTAAAAGACATCATTGCCATTCTAGGAATGGACGAGTTGTCTGAAGATGACAAATTAGTCGTTGCCCGGGCGAGGAAAATAGAGAGATTCCTTTCTCAACCTTTCTTTGTAGCAGAAGTATTCACCAATGCTCCAGGTAAATACGTACCACTAAGTGAAACTATCAGAGGATTTAAAGGAATTGTTAATGGAGATTACGACGATATACCTGAGCAAGCTTTTTATATGACCGGAAATATTGATGAGGTTGTAGAAAAAGCTAAAACTGAAGCCGCTTAATCTATGTCAACTATCCAGTGCAATATAGTTAGTCCAGAGGGAGAGCTTTTTTCTGGACCGGTTGAGCTATTGAGTGCAGAAGGCGGTGCTGGAGAAATTGCTATTACTCCTAGACATGCTCCGCTTCTTACAAATCTTAAGCCCGGTCCGGTTAAGCTCGTATTGGAAGGTGGTGAAGAAGAGATATTTTTTGCTTCAGGCGGATTCCTAGAAGTCCAGCCTGGAGAGATAACTCTTCTAACAGATGTTGCAGAGAGGGCTGATGATATTGACTCAGCAGCTGCCGAAAGAGCAAAAGAATTAGCAGAAAGAGAACTAGAAGATCAAAAATCAGAGATGGATTATTCCATGGCATCAGCTCAACTAGCTGAGGCAGCTGCCAGGTTAAAGGCCTTGCAGAAACTGCGTAAGAAGTAGTTAAATAAGATAAACCACTTGGGGCGAATGCGCCATTGTTCCAATGAATATAGATTTTATAATTTTAGCTGCCGGTAAAGGCACAAGGATGGGAGGAGATTCTCCTAAGGTGCTTGCAAGTTTGGCAGGCAAACCGATGATCCAGCACCTAATCGATACAGTCGATTCATTTCCAAGTTCTAAGACTTCAATTGTGGTGGGTTACAAATCTAATGAGGTTGAAAGAGATCTAGTATCTAAAAAAAAGCTTTGCTTTGTAAAACAAAACAATCAGCTGGGAACAGCTCATGCCGTTAAGAAAGCATTGCCTAATATTAGAAAGAATTCTGTGGCTGTAGTTCTTTACGGCGACGTTCCCTTAGTAAAAAAGAATACACTAAACAGGCTTATAAAATCAGCATCAACAGGAAAACTTTCGTTATTGACCTTTACAAAGGAAGACCCAACAGGTTACGGCAGAATTATCCGTAGTTCTAAGAAAAATGTCGAAAAGATTATAGAGCATAAGGATGCGTCATCAGCGGAAAAAGAAATAAGAGAAGTTAATTCTGGAATTTTAGCGATCAAAGCCAGGCTGCTTCAACAATTTATTTCTAAAATCAAAAATAATAATGCAGCGAAAGAATATTATCTAACTGATTTGGTTGAAATTGCCAACAATCATTCGGTAGATGTTGTGGCTACTTTATGCGACCCCTATGAGGTTGGTGGCGCTAATGACAAAAAGGAGTTGCACGAGCTTGAAAGAGCCTGTCAGAAAAAATTAGCAGAAGATTTGCTTAAAAGCGGCGTCACTATTGCCGACACTTCAAGGATAGACATAAGGGGGGATATCAAGATAGGACAAAACTCTTTTGTGGATGTCAATAATGTTTTTGTGGGCAACAATGTCTTTGGAAAAAATGTTCATATAGGACCTAATTGCTACATTTCTAATTCTAGCATTAAAGATAACACCATCATTTATGCCAATACCGTATTAGAAGATAGTTTAGTTGGAAAAAACTGTAAGATTGGTCCTTTTGCAAGAATCAGAGGAGGTAGTGAGCTAACTGAAGGGGCTGAACTTGGTAATTTTGTGGAGGCTAATAGGAGTAATATTGGCAAAAACTCTAAGGCCAAACACCTTACTTATTTAGGTGACGCAAGACTCGGTACTGAAGTAAACGTAGGTGCTGGGACAATAACCTGTAACTATGATGGAAAAAATAAACATAAAACCATAATTGCAGATGGAACATTTATAGGCTCTAATAGTTCACTCGTTGCGCCTTTAGTTCTTGGAGAAAACTCTTACACTGGAGCTGGATCAGTTATAACTAAGGACGTTCCTAAGGGTAAACTTGCTGTTGCAAGAGGCAAACAAGTTAATTTGAATAGGAAGAAATAAATTATGTGTGGAATAATCGGAGTAGCTTCTAGCAAACCGTCAGTAGATAAGCTTCTGATAGGACTTTTACGACAGGAATATAGAGGATATGACTCAGCTGGCCTTGCTATCTTTGATGAAACAGAACAAATAAAGGTATTTAAAAGCACTGGTAAGGTGGCAGAGTTGCAAAATTCTATTGCTGAAAATCCCGTGAATGGTAATACAGGTATTGCTCACACCAGATGGGCAACCCATGGCCTGCCAACAGAGACAAATGCTCACCCTCATCATTCAAATAATAATATTTTTGTTATTCACAACGGTATTATTGAGAATCATCAAGAAATTAGAACCACACTAAAAGCTTTAGGTTATGTTTTTGAGTCAGAGACAGATACAGAAGTTATAGCGCATTTGATTCATGCAAAAATGAACAAGAATAAAATATCTCTGATCGAGGCATTGAGGGCCGCTGTGAAAGATCTAAGAGGGGCTTACGCTATAGGAGCAGTTTGTGAGAGTGAACCAGGTATTTTGGCTTCAGCCAGAAAAGGAAGTCCTTTGGTTATCGGTATGGGCCATGGTGAAAATTTCATAGCCTCAGATCAGCTTGCCTTGGCAGATTTTGCTGAGAATTTTGTATTTCTTGAAGAGGGGGATCTTGCGGAAATCACCTCTGAAGGAATTCGCTACTGGGATCTAGATGATATAGAGGTTGAAAGGCCGGTTGTAGTTGCTAAGTCTTTAGGAGAGACGGTTGATAAAGGCGAATATAGGCACTTCATGCTTAAAGAGATTAATGAGCAGCCGTCAAAAATTAAAGGCTTATTAGAAGGACAATTGACTGATTCAGGTGTTCAGGAAGAAATATTTGGGCCTAGTGCACCTGATATTTTTAAAAATGTTGAGGCCGTTCAGATAGTGGCTTGTGGAACCAGCTTTCATGCTGGAACAGTAGCTAAATATTGGCTGGAAGGTCTTGCCGGGCTGCCCTGCAGCGTAGAAGTGGCAAGTGAATTTAGATATAGAAATAAAGTAGTGGCACCCAATACTCTGTTTATAACCATTTCTCAGTCTGGGGAAACAGCAGATACGCTTGCTTGTTTAAGTGCCGCTAAAGATTCAGGCTACTTAGCTCGCCTCGGTATATGCAATGTTCCTTCAAGCTCTTTAGCGAGAGAATCTGATTTAGTATTTTTAACAAAAGCAGGCCCTGAAATTGGTGTTGCTTCAACAAAAGCTTTCACAACACAGCTTGTCGGTTTGTTAATGTTAACTCTTATCCTTGGGAGGCACCATGGCCTATCCTCAGCTGCAGAAAATACCATAAATAATGCACTTAGAGCGCTTCCTGATTCTTTGGATTCAGTCATGTTGCTTGAAGATCAAATTATTGAGATGGCTGAGGATTTTGATCAAAAGGAACATGCACTCTTTTTAGGCAGGGGTATTCATTATCCAGTAGCTATGGAAGGTGCCTTAAAACTTAAAGAAATTTCCTACATACATGCGGAAGCCTATCCAGCCGGAGAACTGAAACATGGACCATTGGCTCTTGTCGATTCAGAAATGCCTGTTGTTGCAGTTGCTCCTAATGATGATCTGCTTGCAAAACTTCAATCAAACCTAGAAGAAGTTAGAGCGCGAGGAGGAAAGCTATATGTATTTGGACACTCAGCAGCTCATCAGGAAGATGAATCCATAACTAAGTTTATTGAACTGCCTGAAGTCCCTGAGCTGATTGCTCCTCTAATTTACTCGATACCATTACAGTTACTTGCTTATCATGTTGCCATCCTTAAAGGCACTGACATTGATCAGCCGAGAAACCTCGCTAAGTCTGTAACGGTGGAGTAAGTTTGAACAGAGAATTGCGGTATAAAAAATGCAGATAATTTATGCTCATGCAACGTTAGCATTACTCGCAGTTCCACTTGGTCTTTACATCCTCCTAACCAAAAAGGGCACAAAGCAACATAGAATACTCGGACGAATCTGGGTAACTTTTTTAATAATAGTTTCTTTGACAGCAATATTTATTCAAGCAATTAATCCCGGTCAATATTCATTAATTCATCTTTTAATACCATGGACTATTGGGTCATTGATTTACTCAATTTGGAATATAAAGAAATTTAAAAATACAAAAATAGAAAGATATAAGTTCGCACATATGTACTCTATGATTGGTGTCTACGTTGGGGCACTTTTGATTGCTGGTGCATTTACTTTGATGCCAGGAAGATTTTTTCATGAGATATTTTTTGGATAATAATGAAAGATAAGTACAAGAAGTTTTATATGATGTTTGATAAGAGATTCAAAAATCTTATTCTCTGTTCAAACTTAAACTGTGACGGTGGAATGAGTTTGAACAGAGAATTATTCTAATTTTATGAATAAAAAAGAATTAAATTTAGAAAAAATTAATGAGAGACTAAAGAAATTTTCTAAAGACAGAAATTGGGAACAATATCACTCTCCTAAAAATCTTGCTATGGCACTTTCAGTCGAAGTTGCAGAACTTGTAGAAATCTTTCAGTGGTCAAATGATGGTGGCACAAAAGAAATAAATGATCCTGACACGAGAAAACAAATCGAAGAAGAAATTGCCGATATATTTAATTATTTAGTTAAGTTCGTAGATTTAATGGACATAGATTTAGAAAAGATTTCTATAGAAAAGATTCAAAAAAATGATGAAAAGTATCCTATTGAAAAATCTAAAGGAAAGTCTGAAAAATACGATAAATTATGAAAGTACATCTCCTTCCAGCATCAAATCCTGATTCTAGAAAACACTACATAGATACTATTTTAAATCACTCAGTTAATTGTAAGACTGAAGAAATTAAAAAATATGTTAATAATCAGATATCTGAATCCCTAGTAGATAAATCCTATGCTCTTTGGGGTGTTACTAATGGAGGAAAAGACGGTCTTTTAAATAAAAACAAGTGGTTAAAAATGGAACCAAATGATATCGGATTATTTTATAAAGATAGAAAGTTCTATAGTTTTTGTCTTGTTCATGAAAAATTCCATAGCAAAGATTTTGCTCTTAAGTTGTGGGGAGAGAAATTTAACAAAAAATTAGGAATTAATGAAACTTGGGAAAACATGTTCATAATTAAAGACTATAAGGATTTGAACATATCCATAGATACATATAACAAACTTTTTGGTTATTCAGAAGAAAACCTTCTTCAGGGATATAGATGTCTTGATGAGTTCGATTCAGAAAGTCTTTTAGATGCTTTTAATTTAATAGACATTAATAAAACAAACGTCGAATTAAAAGATATTCCAATCCAGAAAGAAACTTCCTCAACACTTATAGAACATAATGACGGAGAAGTTTCTGTGTCTTCAACAACCAGGTCTAAGAGAGAAGTAATAATCGAACAAAAGGAAAGGGAATTAGTGAAACGATATAAAAAACATTTAATTAAAAATAATATTGGAGAACTTGAAAAAAATAAAATTAAAATTAATGCATCAGATGAATCAGTGACTCTCGAAACAGATGGTTGGGTTCATGAAACTAAAACTCTTATAGAGGCAAAAGCATCATCAACAAGATCTGATATTAGGATGGCAATAGGACAATTACATGACTATAAAAGGCATCATATTCCTAAACCTGAAAAACTTGCCATTTTGTTGCCGTCACAACCGAGAGAAGATTTAGTCGATCTAATCTATTCTCAAAATATTGAAATTATCTATGAAAAAGATAAAAATTTTTACCACATGACAAGAAATGGTTAAAAAATACAAAAAGTTTTATGTGATGTTTGATAAAAGGTTCAAGAATCTAATTCTCTGTTCAAACTTAAACTGTGACGGTTGAATAGTCTTGAGTGCAGAATTGAAACTCCCCAATCTTAGTGAAGATGAAATTCTTAGTATAGTAGAACCAATTATGGATAGTTGTTTGGAGGGTTCCAATGAGGGTGATCATAAAAAGCATACAAAGTATTTCACAAATAGAATGAAGTCCATAGTTACACCTGAAGAACTCAAAAGACAATTATCAATTGAACCAAAAGTTTATTGGACTAAAAGAGAGTTTGTGTGCTTATTTAGAAGAAACGACTCAGTTGGAATTGTTTGGAAACAAAAAACTTCTTCAAGTAATGACGAATTGATTAATCAAGCAATTTTTAAGGAAGTAGAAGGCAAAATTCTTATCGATCATTGCATGATATGTTGATTTTTTATGAATAAAAAAGAAATTGAGTTTTATTTGAAGTTTCACAAAGGGTTCAGAAAATACTACACTCTTAATTCTGCACTCAAATCTAAATCGTTACTGTCGAATGAAATATAAAATACAGTGGCAAGATAGGTGGGGTAACTGGCAACACTATCAAACCAAAACAAATGAAGCAGATGCTTTCCGTGTAATGAAGCAGATGGTAAAACAAAAAGGCATACGACACAGGATCGTGGATGAAAATAATTCTCTCATAGACCTATTAAATCCATGAGAAACCTTGCTACAGACACCCCGTTACAGTGGAGTAATTTTAAAAAGTGATTTTTATGAGAAACATTTTAGCAACTTTATTTTTATTTTCTTCTTTGTTATTTGCAAAAGACGCAAACAACAACCCAGAGAAAGTGATCGAAGATTTTTTCTATCATTTCAATGAGATGGATATAAATAAAATTAATGAGCTATGGGATTTACCAATTACTTATTTTGTTGGCGATGAAATAATAGTTGCAAAAAGTTACAGTGAAATTGTTAATTATGAAAACTTAAAAAAAGAAGGGTGGTCATATTCAAAAATCAATTCCACAGATCCATTAGTTTCACAAAAAGATTTTGCAATATATAAAACTAATTTCACTAGATTTAACAATCAAGATATTGAACTTATATCAACGGATACAAATTTAACTTTAATAAAAAGAGGAGATTATTGGAAATTAAAGATGGCTATAATTCCAATAAATATTTCAACTGGAAAATAAAGAATTAAATCACTTCTAAAACTAATCAGTCACTGTGGATTAGTTCACCCCAAGTAATAAAGTTATTTCGATGAAATAATGATAATTTGTCATTAACTGAAGAATTAATTTTTTCATAAAATGACGCAGTTCATTATTAGTGCTAATCTCTATCCTTAAAATTGCATCACGCTAGGAGACTTGTATGAAAAATTATTTAATAAAATTAATCTTCTTAGCTTTATTTTTATCGCCCAACATCAAGGCAGCAACCGTAAGTTGTAATTTTATGTCAGGTGAGGCTTACTCTACCTCTTCTGGTGCCTGGATTGGTACTGCTGGCTATGAAGATATATGGGACATATTTGGTGATGCTTTGTCACTACCTATGGAAAACTCACTTTTGGCCAATCTGGATACACAGGAAATTTTTAGAGCAGGTGAAACCGACAAAGGAACAGTTTATCTCGTTGGAGGAGATATGGGCGTAGAAGGGAGACTAAGTACAATTGATGATGGAATGTTGATTATATATTCTGGTTTTTGTTCTATTGGCTTTGGTTAACTATAAACAAAGGTTACTTGAGGAGATTAATATTAAGTAGAAAGGGTTTTGACTCAAAAGCGGGTGGTAGTGCTTCACCTATATTTAATGACGGAAGCTTTTTTTCAATACCTATCCCCCAAAATCATTGTTCACCAAAAAAATATAAAGACCTGGATTTTAATGGCATATCAGGTTCTGATTTATTGAAAGAGGTCTCGGCTAAAGTAAAGGATACGGATTATTGCCATTATGATCCATTGCTCAACGAAAGAATCGGTATTTTTGGACAAGCCAGCTCATCTCAGACTGAATTAAAAAATAATCATGTAGGCCCTGGAGATGTGTTTTTATTTTTTGGATGGTTTAAAAATTTCTCAGCAGATGGCAGAGATTTGCACCATTTATTTGGTTGGTTGCAAATAGATAAAATCATAGAAGGGTCAAAAGAAATTAAAAGTTATCTTCGTGAGAATAATGTTCAACACCCTCATGGATATGGAGACACCTCTAGATTTTCTAATAATACAATTTACATAGCCAAGAAAAACTTGGAACTTAATAAAAGAAAAATTTTTGACCGAGGCCATGGATTATTTAAACATACTCATACAGATTTAATTCTGACAGAAAAAAATAAAACAAGATCTAGATGGAAGTTACCCTCAAAATATTTTAAAGATTCAAAAGACCTTTTTTTAAATAGAATGAAGTGGGAGAATGAACAAGAATCAACAGTATTTTACAGAGGATTTGGCCAAGAATTCATTCTGGATATTGAAAAAAATCCAAATGTAAGGAAATGGGCTATAAACTTAATAAAGAAATATGGATGAAATAGACCATATTTGAGTCTGGGGGAGATGAGGTGATGAAAGAAAACATAGATGGTAAAGCCACAAGTCTTGAGCTACCTAAAGTTGATTGGCTTGATCGTGGGACAAACCCAGAAAAGTTTTTTAAGGACTTGTCTTACGCGTTATCTGAATTTGGATTTATGGTTCTTACTAATGCACCTGGATTGACGGATGAATTTCAAAAACGTGCATTTCGAGAAGTGCGTAGTTTTTTCGATTCACCAATGGAATTAAAGAAAACTGCTCATATTTCCAATACGCCTTATTTTCGAGGCTATAGCTTGCCTACTCCTGCTGATAGTGGTTTCGGTCAAGTTATAGAAGCTTTTCAGTATGGATTCGAACAAGAATCATTATGTGACTACGATGATAAATCTCAACCAATTCACCGCCGACTGTTTCGTGGACCAAATACGTGGCCTGAAGACGAGTCATTACCTGGCTTTAAACCTTTAATAGATGAGCTCAATGATTGCTATCACCGCCTCACTCATGAGCTAGGGGAGGCCATTGTTGAGTCTTTAGGAGAAAGTGTTGACTCATTCCATGAATATTTTGACTTTGACGATCCGGATCTGGCTGCGAGTCTTAATCATAATTTTAGTCTTCACGCTTTTGCCGAAAAGGATCGGGAAAATGTAAGAAAAGAGTATCAAAAATTCACAAGTGATAAAGTAGGTGCTCATATAGATGGGCCCCCGTTTATAGCTCTGCTGATCAATGATCGTCCTGGATTACAAGTTGTAGCAGGAGAAGGGCAATGGATCGATGCTCCTGTTACTTGTCAAACAGCACCTGGTGAATATCACGTACCTGTTATTCCGGGGTCAGTTATCGTAAATACCGGTGGAACTTTAATGCACCTCAGCGAAGGAAGATATTCAGCTACCTTGCACCGTGTTAATACAACCTTGATACCCGAAGGAGAAACTAGAGTTTCTATGCCTTATTTTTTATTGCCCAAAATGGAAGGAGATCTGATTCCTTTTGGTAAATCTGAGGCTGATTCTTTAGGCGCGGCAGGCTACGAGTCTGGACGAGACAGAGGTGCAAATGCTAGCGTAAATCGTATGGGGACCTTTCCGCAGGTAACTAGGCGTTGGTGGGCGGACGAATATGCTGAATTACGTCAAAAACAAAATGATGAGGTTAAGGCCGAAACACAAGCTGCCTTTAAATTTGCAAAAGAACGCGGAGAACGTTTTAAGAAACGATTAGACTAGAAAAGATGCATAGATTTCAATCAGGTGATGAGGGTGTAATCGCTTACAAGTCATCTAATCCATTTGAATTCTTTCATATTTTGAATAGCAAGCCTTCTGAAGAGCAACAGATGTACGGATCTCTTATCTTTCCCGAGCAAAAGAAAGAAAAGTATCCTCTTGTTATATGTATGCATGGCAGTATGGGTTGGAGAGGACATCACCATGAGCACTCAGTAAACTTTCTTAATAATGGCTTTGCAGTATTTCGAGTAAATAGTTTTGACGCTAGAGGTGTTATCTCTATTGTGGAGGATCAAATACAAGTAACTTTAGCTACAGTTCTGGCTGATTGTTTTAATGCGCTGAAACTTTTATCCGATCATCCTGATATAGATTCTAATCAAATCTACATTGCTGGATGGAGTCTTGGTGGGAGTGCAGCTATTTATTCAGCCTGGGAGCCTTTGGCTGAAAAATTAGCAGCGTCAGGAGAAAGATTTGCTGGGCACTTGGCATTTTATCCCGGTGCCTTTATGTGGCCTGAGGAAATGCGTTGGAGCAATGCACCTATTTTAACTCTGATTGGTAAAGATGATGATTACACTCCATCTATTCTGATAGAAGAATTATCTCCAGCCATTAATGAGAATGGAGGGAATAGTAAGACAATTGTTTATGAAGATAGTCATCACTCTTTTGATTCTGTAGATCCAGTAGTATTCGTGCCTAATGCAATAGCAGTTGGGAGAAGACATACAATAGTCGGAAAAGATGGCACACACTATCATCAAGATGCTAAAGGAAAAAAAACTATGATGAATGAGCCGCATGAGAGAACAAAATTATTTAAAGATAAGGCAAAGATAGGGGCTCATTTGGGCTGTAACTGGCAAGCAAGGAGATCATCTATGAAAGACTCCATTCAGTTTCTTTTAGAACATAGTCAATAAATATAAAAGGGAGAATAAAATGAGACGAATAATTACTGGCCACAATGAAAATGGTAAATCCATCATTTCAATAGACGGACCTCCTGCCCGATCCCTGGGAGAGGATGCTGGAGGATTATTTGAAATCTGGAATACTGACGGATCTGGGTTCGAAACCAAGTCAGATAATGACAGAGCAGACATAGATATTATGTTATCGCCCGTTAAAGGTGGAACAAAATTCAGATATTTTCAGATTAATCCAATTCCAGAAGGAGTTCCTCAGGATGTTATAGAGGCGGCTACCGCAGAGGCTTTTGAGAAAATGGGAGCAGCTCATCATAGGGTTGATACCTCTCGAAATGCAGCAATGCACGAGACACATACGATTGATTATATTATTCTCCTCAAAGGGGATGTCACTCTGATTTTGGATGAAGAAGAGGTGGCTCTCCAACCGCATGATGTTGTTGTTCAAAGAGGCACAAATCACGCTTGGGTAAATAATGGTACTGAACCAGCATTATTAATCGCTGTTCTCATTGATAGCAACATTGTTTAGTAAAAATTTAAAAAATTAAAATTTGTATTATTAGATTTAATAATTTAAAGTTCAACGTCCTCAAAACATAATGAAAGTTACACAAGAATATTCGGATAAAACAGCTATTAGCCTATCGCTTATTTGTTTGGCTCATTGTCTGTTGGTACCTATATTGTTAGTTTTGTTTTCAGGTTACGTAACGCTTTCATATAATAATGAATTGATACATTACCTGCTATTGTTACTTGCAATACCAGTAAGCCTTTATGCTCTCTTTAGAGGAATGAAAAATCATTCAAAATTAAGCTTTTTTGTCACTGGACTGCTCGGGATCATTGCTTTAATTTTTGCTGTAACTATTGGCACAGCTATTTGGGGTGAGTTCGGAGAGAAATTATTTACTACTATCGGAGCATCACTTATTGTTTTTGCGCATTATAAAAATTATAAACTTTGCCGAAAACTTGAATGTGACTCTTGTCACTCAGCCTAATCAGTTATCTAAATAATTTCTCATAAATACTAAATATGCCTAGTGGCTCAGTTTTTTTGAATTAAAAGCTAATTGACAGTTTTCTCTTCATTTATCCATTCATCTATTAAATCATCTAGGATAAATAAAGGGACTATGCCTTGATCTAAAACTATTGAATGAAATTTTCTGAGATCAAATTTTGCACCCAGTTCTTTCATGGCCTTATCCCTTAAATCTAAGATTTTTATCATACCCATCTTGTAACTGGTTGCTTGTCCAGGCCAAACAATATATCTTTCAATCTCAACCCTCACCTCAGTATCAGACATACCGGTTACTTTTTTCATATACTTCATAGCTTTTTCCCTAGTCCATTTTTTGTAATGTAAGCCAGTATCTACAACCAATCTGTTAGCCCTGAACATTTCACTTTGAAGCACTCCCAACTCATCATAGAGACTTTTAGTCATCCCTACTTCAACTCCTAATTGTTCAGCATAAAGAGCCCAGCCCTCAGTATAAGCTGAAGTTCTGTATCCAAGACGTCTATACAAAGTTAGTTCATCATTTTCCAAATTCAATGCTATTTGGAAGTGATGTCCGGGTACGGCCTCATGAAATGTTAATGTTCTCATTCCAAACTTTGGTGTTTGCTTTATGTCATAGAGATTTGCATAGAAGACTCCAGGTCGCGAACCATCCAAACTGGGTGACTGATAATAACCCCCTGCAGCGGTCTTTTCTGAGTACTCAGGCACCGCCCTTACTTCTACTGGGCTTTCTGGAAAATTGAAAAAGTAAGGCTTTACGTCTTGTTCTGCCTCTTTAACCATTTGATTATAGTCTTTAATAACTATCTCTTTTCTATCAGGCGTATCCTCATATAAAAATTCTGGATTTTCATTAAGATCACTCATCATCTCTCCGATTGGCTTATTAACTTCATAACCAAGCTCTATGAAAATTTCTTTCATCCTGTTTCCAATTCTTTCTACTTCTTGCAAGCCAATTTCATGAATTTCTGCTGCCGAGTAGTCGGTTGTTGTATAAGTTCTGAGTCTGAGAGCATAGAAATCATCACCATCAGGCAAGGACCAGACACCATGATATGGATTAGCATATTTATAGTTCTCAATCATAAAACTGAGAATTGATTGATAGCCCGGCTTAACATTAACTTTGATAGCTTCACTTAATTCATTTATTAGCTTAGTTCTTTCGCCTTCATTTATTCCAATATTGTCAATTTTTTTTATAAATATTTGCATTAAGGGGTTGTTGGAGTCTTCGTAGCTAATCAGCTCCTCAAGCTGTCCAATGACATGATCCATAACAAATTTTGGAAGAAAAATTTCTTGCTCTTTTTGTGCTTTTAACCAGCTTAGGTTTTCAATTAGAACTTCATCAAACATTTCAACCCTATCTATATAGTTGCGTGCATCTTTTAAAGTTTTCATAGGATGTGTATCAGTCATAAACTCTACCAAGTTAAGATGATTGCCGCTTATTTGATTGAATGGATACGAGTGATATTTAAAGCGCTCATAAGCTTCAATATCATTTTGAGTGTCAAATATAGCTATCTTTTGAGTAATCTTTTGACTTTTGCTTAGTTTGCTTTTGTCAAAACTTTGCAAAATCTTTAAGCGGTTTAGATTGTGCTTGTAATCCTCACTTCTTTTATCAGAGGTTTGCACTGATAGCCTTTCGTTATGTCTAAAGATAAAACCAAAATTATCAAACACACCAAGATTAGTCATATATTCGGGTGAGTCAGTTATTTTCTTGACTAGATCTTTTGCTAAATAGTGATCTATCGAAACAGGTTTCTGCGAATATAGGTTCATCAGGTACAAACAAGAACTTATAAAAATGGCTGTTAATAAAATTCCCGAACTTAGGAGTATTTTTTTCATAAATTTACCAAATGATTTTTAACCAATATGCCTCTATAAGCACTAATCTATTATTTTAATAACGATTATAAAATATTTTTCATTTTATGAAGAAACCCGATGACTATTGTTAGAATAAAATCTAGCCTTTGTTTATATTACTGGAGAAAATAATGAAAATATCAGCAATTGCAGTGCTAATTTTGTCATTCAATTTAAAGTCTGCTGTCTACGAGATCAGAGATTACACAATTGAAGAAGAGTTTTTTGAAGCATACGTATATTGGGCCGAGAATTACTTCATGCCGTATGGAATGGAAAGAATCGAAATAGTAGATTTTTGGGTAAGTAGGGGAGATGAGCCTATTGTGGAAGGCACTAATCCTATAGTATCTCCTAACGGTCAACCAAATGTAACATGGGTTGCAAAGTACGACAGCCGAGAAGACAGAGATACATTTTTTGCTAATTTAGATGTTGATCCAGAATGGGAAGAAGTTTGGTCCAAACACCCAAATCCAGATGCATATATTCACTCAAATGCGAGATTCTTTAGTTCTATAAAGTAGGTCCTGAAGGAGTTTATACAGAAATAAAACTTAGTTATATAGATTTAAATGATGCCAAAAAAGTTTGTACATTGATCATATTTATACTATAATGCAGGCACGTTCATCTTAATCTGCAGGTTAAGACGGAAGTAGGGAGATAGGAAAACCTCTTTCTTTGATCAAAGAAAGGCAAGCAAGTACCGAAAGGGAACGAGACCGAATATCTACCGAAGGAACGCGTTGAGAAGGGTGTATATCTAAAGATATATGTACGAAATCGATACGAAAACTGGAGGGCACGATATGACTACTAAATACAGAGGTGTTGAAGTTGCTCCTTTAAACAATGCCGCAGGAAGCGAAATACCTGCTAAAACTGTTTACAGAGGCGTTCAGCAAAAAATCGTAGAAAGTAAGTCAACTCAGCCAGGTAAAGGAATTTACCGCGGCGTCGAAAGAGTTGCTTAATTTTTATTAATATTAAAAGGGAGGCTATTGCCTCCCTTTTTTTTAGTATTATTAGTCTAAATGCGATCATATTCAACAAAGATAATTAGCTGATGAAATGCATACTCTGCGATCATCCTGATACTCAATTATTTTATAGAGAGAATAAAAAAAAATATCATAAGTGTCCTAAATGCTCTCTTATTTTCCTGGATAGCAAAAATTACTTATCAAACAAAGATGAGCGAATTAGATATGAGCAGCATCAAAACTTTGTTGATGATGAGAAATATATACAATTCCTTTCAAAGCTCTTCATTCCACTGAAAGAAAGATTAACTAATCATAAAGAGGGGTTGGATTTTGGATGCGGGCCCGGGCCAGCACTGGCAAAAATGTTTAATGACGCGGGTTATATTATGGATGTATATGACCCTTATTTTTTCCCGAATGAAACTATTTTTTCAAAACCCTATGACTTTATATCCTGCACAGAAGTTTTAGAGCATGTCTTTAATCCCGCAAAAGTAATCTTTGATTTAAATAAAATACTAAAAAAAGATGGATGGTTAGGAATCATGACTAATTTTTATGATGAAAATATAGATTTTGCCTCTTGGTATTATCGCAAAGACCCAACTCATGTAGCCTTTTACTCTAAAGAAACTCTCACGAATATTGCATCTAACATGTCTTGGACCTTAGAATTTCCAGACAAGAATATTGTTTTGTTTAAAAAATAATTATGTTTGAATCAATCATCCGTTTATATAGGAGAAATAAATGAAAAAGTTTTTATTGGTAATAAGTATGATTGCCCCACTGACAATGATTTTCCCAATGCATCATGAAGGGGTAAAAGGAGACAATCCTTTTCTTCTCATTGCAAGAATTCAGGTTAAACCTGGAAAGGTAAATGAATATTTAGAGATAGCAGATACCGTAGATAATGCGGTACAGGAAGCTGAGCCTGGCATGTTGTTTCATAACTTTGATTCAGACCCTTTGAATCCATTGAAATTTACCTGGAGTGAAGTTTATGAAAATAGTGAAGCTTTATTATTTCATCTTAATGCTCCTTATATTCCAGAATATGTAGGTGCGCATGACAGATTGGCAGATAGTTTTGAAATAGAAATTTACGGTAATATTTCCAAAGAGGCCTTTGAAGCTGTAACAGCTCTCGGGTTTCCATTCAAACACTTTAAAACAACTAGAGTTGGCTATACCAGAGATAATATTCTTACCAACAAGAGAAAAGATAATATTGGTAAAGCCCAAGAATTTTTAGATACGGCATTTTCTAACCCAGATAAAGCAAGATCACTTCTCCATGAGAATTTTTCTTTCGAGTTTATGGGAATATGCTCTTTATGTACAAAAGCAGATACAGATAGTTTTTTTAATGAGTTTCTTCCTGAAGTAGGACGTCTAATACCAGAAGGAATAGCTCTTGAGGTAGTCGACACCATTGGAGATAGTGATAGTGTTGTTTTAAGGGTTTCTGGAAAAGCGCAAG
This sequence comes from SAR86 cluster bacterium, assembly GCA_023703575.1. Classification (NCBI taxonomy): domain Bacteria; kingdom Pseudomonadati; phylum Pseudomonadota; class Gammaproteobacteria; species SAR86 cluster bacterium. The sequence goes on along the minus strand of CP097969.1, from coordinate 1,562,001 downwards.
GAATTAACGGAACTTATAATAATAATTATGCTATGGTTTATAAGTTTGCTGATGGAAAAATTATTAGTTTGAATGAGTACCACAGTGATCTTCTGGCAGAAACCAGGCTATATAAAAAACAAGTTATACCAACTAATTAAGGGGGAAAGATGTACAGTCACATAATGGTAGGAGCTAATGACATTGAAGAGTCTAAAAAATTTTATGACAGCACTTTTGCTGTCCTAGGCGGAGAGCCAGGAGTTCTTTCCGTAAATCCAACTGGTCATAAAAGATATATGTATTTTTTGGATGGAAATGTTTTTCTCATTTCTGAACCAATTGATGATCAGATTGCAACTCATGGCAATGGAAGCACCATAGGTTTCTCTGTAAAGAGTGCAGAGCAGGGAGATGAATGGCATGAAGTGGGAATTAATAATGGAGGTTCTACGTGTGAGGACCCTCCAGGTATACGTGAAGGTATGGGAATGAAGATGTATCTTGCTTACTTAAGAGATCCTTCTGGAAATAAACTTTGTGGAATTCTTAATATGACATAGTTCTTCCAGGTAAGAGCAAAAAAAATAGGCCTCACGGCCTATTTTTTTGTTTGAATGAAGTATCAAAATTCGAACGCCTTAAATTTTAAGGTCCCTTCAACAAGATCTACTTTTCCTTCAGCATAAATCATTCCTCCATCAGAGAAAGTATCAAGTGTATACATGTTCACAATTTTACCTTCTCTTTTCCATATTCCTTGGAGGGTAGCCGTAACCATGACTCCATCATTATTAATGGATCTAACTTGACCATCAAAATCTCCCTGGGTGTTATCACCAGATCTAGATCTAAAGTTATGGGTAAGGTACACCTTTCCAAAACCTTCTCCGACTATTCCTTCAGATGTAATAGTGCTATCCGTATTAGTTGCACTCCATGAAGTTATTTTAAATTCAGCATCAAATGAATCTCCTTGGACATCCAAGGCAAATAATGCACTAACATTTGTAAATAAAAATGTTGTTATGGCCAAAAGGCCAATTCGTTTTATTAATTTAATTTTCATATATATTTAATTATTTAGGCGATGATTCAGGTTGGTAAGAATAATAATCAACTAATGGAATCATTAGGTGAGCATAAGGCGAGCCTTCAAACATCACATAAGGCGCACCAGTCGTATAGTCTGTTGATTGACCCTGTAAAGAAGAAGGATCTTTTGGCATTAGCATCATATGAGGGCCTGATTCTATAAAGTGCATATGACCTGCATCTTTTTGGCCGTCCGTACCAACTGTAAAATTATCAACACCTAAATCTCCGTGAATCATCCACATCCATCCATCACCTTCCATATCTGGAACGGTTCCCGCTTTATAGGCATTAGCCCATGCAACTGCGTTTGCATCGGAACATGCTGGGGCAGCAGAATGAGCATCTTTGAATCCTCCCTCAGGCATAGGCATAAAGGCTTCACACCTCCAACCATTGGAACCCTCTCTTAAAACTGTTCCATCAGCCCCTATTACTGTAGCAAGATCACCAATAAAGTCGGGAGCTGCTGAAGTATAAGCCCAAATTTGCCACTCAGAAGAATCATGTGAGACTTGAGGCTCACCATTTTTTTCTGAAACACTCATATCTGTTCCACATGATATGAGACTGAAAAAGGCAGTTATTAAACTGATTTTTTTTATCATTTTTCCTCCAATGATTATTTTGTTATTGTCAGTATATCTTTTCATAAAAAAAAGGAGAATATTATGAAATTTATTAAATACGGCATTGCAGTAATCATGTCAGGAATTTTTTCTTTGTCTGTATTGGCACACGATCCAAAAGGTGAATCATTTACACTGTCAGGAACTATAACATCAGTTGAACTTACTGATGGCGGCGGAACTATAACTGTTTCTTCTGAAGCTGGTAGATATGGAAAAGTTTTCTTAACTTACAATGTAACTTTAAATTCAGCTTTGCCTGATCAGGGTTATTTCTCTGGAAGAGGGGTGGGGTTTAACGATGGAGTAAGACAAGCCGGATCTAGACAAGGTGTCTTTAGACGAGAAGGGGCCATTATGAAGTTTTGGTCTTTAGATGATGTAACAGATGGCAATATGAACTATTGCGAAACTGTTATGAATTTAGAAACTGAAACAGTAGAGATGACCTTCTATCCATTTTAATTACTTTAAAAAAACCCTCCTCTTGGAGGGTTTTTTGTACAACATAAATTGAATTACATAAGTACGCATTGGCAAATTTTATCTATCCTTTTGCTAGGATGTGTTTTAAGGTTTTATAATTTAGGGCTTATTCCAGGACCAGTTTTTGATGAAGTCTTTTACCCAGTCTTCGCTTTAAATTACTTAGGTGGAGATATCTTTTTCTCGGTACACCCCCCTCTGGGATCATATATCCTGACATTTGGTATTCTTCTTTATGACTTTTTACCTTGGACAGGTTCTATTGATTTCTCTCTCGCTGAACTAGGAGACTTAAATCCATTATCATATAGATGGATAGGGGCTGTCTCGGGCATAGGTCTCATTTATGTTGGCTACAGGCTTGCCCTAGAGATTTATCATAAAAAATTATTTGCTCTATTAGTCGCCCTTTTTTTTACTTTAGATGGGTCTTTATTGGTGGATTCAAGATTTGGACTCATAAATATTTATCTCACCTTATTTGGATTTATGTCTTTACTATTTTTTATAACAGGCATTAAAGCTCAAAGTATAGGTAAGTTGCTTTTGTCTGGTCTTATGCTCGGAGCGGTAATCTCAATAAAATGGAATGGTTTAGGATTCTGGCTAACTCTTATGTTTTTCTCATTTGTGATATTTCTTATCAAAAGATCAATGTTAGATTCAAATGGAAAATATGATAATCCAGATATTAGACAAATCTTATTAGTCTTCCTTACACCTTTTATAGTGTATTTCATCTTGTGGTTCCCAGATATTTTGCATAACGAAATGACATTTTTTGATAAGCACTCACAGATGATTTCTTATCACTTTGATAAGACGGATCAAAAGGCTCATCCTTACAGCTCTTCATGGTACACATGGCCATTTATGATAAGACCAATAGGTTATTTCTTTGATTCTGAAACAATAATTAATGCCCAAGGGATAAGTTCAGAACTATTTAAGGCCATCCATCTTTTCCCTAATCCGGCCCTCAACTTTCTTTCTTTAATTTCTGTAATTTTACTAACATTTAAATGGATAGATATATTGAGTCAATCAATAAACAATAGAAAGGCTCAAGAAGATGTATACCCGGCTAGTCTAATTTTGATAGGGTTTTATGCCAACTTTTTGCCTTGGGCATTAGCTTCCAGATCTACATTTCTTTATCATTATCAACCTGCAGCTTGTTTTGCTTTTATGGCTTTAGCTTTCATGCTTTGTAGGTTAATTAATAAAGGTAAGATTGCAAATATGTCTCTCTATTATGCTTCTTTGAGTCTGATACTGGTTTCTGGTCTGTATTGGCTCCCACTTCAGCTCGGTCTTGAAATCTCCAGTAAAAGCTTTTATTTAAGAATGTGGTTCGAAACATGGATTTAAATAAATTGGAAAAGCAACAAAATATTTGTTTTGTTTTACCTACCTACAACGAGGAAGGAACTATTGAAAGTATAATTGAACAAATCAAGGCAGAAGAAAAAAAGCAAAATACTTATAAGTTTTCGATCTTGGTTGTAGATGATAATTCCACTGATCAAACTCAGGCTGTAGTCAGGAAAGTCATAGATTCGAGTGAAAATATATATCTAATTACTGGACAAAAGAAAGGTCTAGGAGATGCTTATAAGAGGGGCTTTTTGTTTGCCCTTGATACTTTGGAAGCTGTTGTAATATTTCAAATGGATTCAGATGGACAACACGATGCTTATTTAATACCCGAGTTTTTAAAAGAGATTAAAGCTGGAAAGGATGTAGTTATAGGTTCAAGATTCATCGCAGGTGGCTCTACACCTGATTTCTCACTTTTTAGATTAATAATAAGCAGAGTTGGTAATTTATTAGTTAGGTACGTAGGAGGTGTAGTTAATATTAAAGACTGCACATCTGGGTATAGGGCTATCAAAAGTTCATTTCTTAGAGATCTAGATTTCTCATACTTATCTATAAGAGGCTATAGTTTTCAGTCCTCACTGATTTGTGGTTTAGCTTGGCGAGGTGCAGTTATTTCAGAAATACCAATTATTTTTAAATCTAGAAAGGCGGGTGATTCAAAGCTTTCTTTGAGAGATCAAATTGAATTCCTACTAAATATACCCAGACTTGGTTTTAGAAATATTGAAGACTTCGTTAAATACTCTCTTGTAGGTTTCTCGGGCGTTGTAATCAATCTTGGAACTTATGCCCTTCTCACGAGATACTACAATTTTTCTGAAGCAATAGCTCCTTTACTCTCAATTGAAGCGGCATTAATTTCCAACTTTCTACTAAATAATTTTTGGACATTTGGAAGCAGATCAAATCAAAGCAGAGTCAGAGTGAAATTCCTTAAGTTTCATTTAGTGAGCGGATTAGGTGCTCTAATAAATTATGTAGTATTTTTATTATTATTCTTTGTTCTTGAAGTTCATGATATTTTCGCAAACCTTATTGGCATAGCTTTTGCAGCTGTAGTTAACTATTTAATTAACTCTAATTGGACATGGAAAGATAATAAATGAAAATCAATAGGTCTTTTATTTTGGCTCTATGCCTATTATCTTCTTGTAATGAATCAAAGGAAATAGACATCAAAGATTTCTTTAGCTTGGAAGGAGATGTCTTCTTGCTTGGAGAGTACTTGGCCGACTTAAATTTTGGTTTACACGATATAGAGATAAGCAGCTCAGCCGAAAGTACCCTTTTAATAGGTATTCATGGCAGCAATAGCGAGGGTTATGAGTGGGTATATCCGTTAAAGACCCTAAATAACGATACTACTATAGTTTCTTTCTTTCGCTGGGATGATGGCTCCTGCCCAGACTCTAGTATTGATATTTTACTTAACTCTATCAAGACCAGGCTTGATCAAAGTCCTAACTTAAATAAGGTAATACTTATTGGTCATAGTTACGGAGGCCTTCTGGTAACCACACTCTCTAAAATATGGGATATTGATGTTCCATTGCATATTCACTCTGTAGCAGGCCCTCTTAAAGGAATGGGTATGCTATCTTCACTATGTAATTACCAGCCTCCAAGCTTTTTAGGTACTGGGATTAGCCTACATCAATGGAGAACTATTCAAGAACTAGATGGTGCTTTTAAAGACCTAGACTATGACCCTCAAGTAGTGGATATAAAAAATAGCAATGTTACGAGACTGCCCAAAACATACAAAGGAAATAAATTAGGACATAATTGGTCTATTAGCTGGGTAGCTGATGAAATAAGTAAGGAAGACTAAAGCTCACTTAACTTTATAAAAGACATATGAAACAAAATCATTCTAAGAAAATTAACCTTATGGGCTTAAGTAGGAGAGAGTTAGAGGATTTTTTTGTCTCCATTGAGGAAAAGCCGTTTAGGGCGACCCAAATAATTAAATGGATACATCAAAGAGGAGTTTCAGATATCTCTCAGATGACCGATCTGTCAAAAGAATTGCGCCAAAGACTAGAAGAAACTTGTGAAATAAAGGTTCCTGAAATTTTATATGAAAAATCATCAAAAGATGGAACCAAAAAATGGGTCATTAAAGTTGGAGAAAAAGATTTAATTGAAATGGTTCTCATACCTGAAAAGAATAGAGCCACTTTATGCGTTTCATCACAAGTTGGGTGTGCGGTAGATTGCAGTTTTTGTGCTACTGGAAAGCAGGGCTTTTCAAGAAATTTAGACTTAGATGAAATAATAGGACAAGTTTGGGTTGCTGCTAATTCCTTTGGCTTACCTAGAGAGCCTAACTCAAGACATATTACAAATGTGGTAATGATGGGAATGGGAGAACCATTGTTAAACTTTGAACCTGTTGTAAATGCCATGGATTTAATGACAGATGATCACGCTTATGGTCTATCTAAAAGAAAAGTTACTTTGAGCACCTCAGGTATTGTTCCTAAAATTGATGACTTAAGTAAGGTAAGTGATGTTGCTCTTACAATATCCTTACATGCTCCTAATGATGAACTTAGAAATGAGCTGGTTCCTATAAATAAAAAATATCCCATTCAAGAGCTGCTGGATTCAGTGAAGCGTTATGTCGATTCATGCGATGATAAGAGAATAACAACAATCGAGTATATTCTGATTGATGGTATTAATGATGAAATGACACATGCAGAAGAGTTGGCAAAGTTATTGCGACAATTACCCTGCAAAATAAATCTAATTCCTTTTAATGCCTTTGAAGGATCAGGTTATCTAAAACCCTCGGGAAATAGAGTGAAAAGGTTTCAAAAATATCTCCAAGATGAGGGTTATGTTACGACCATTAGATCAACAAGAGGTGACGACATCATGGCTGCTTGTGGACAATTAGTTGGACAAGTTAATGATAAGACGCGCAGAAAAGAACGAGCACAAAAAAATCAAATTAAGACTAAGGCAATCTAGTGTTAAGAAATATTGCAGTAATAGGAGCAGGAGTATCTGGTCTAACTGCTGGGTATGCATTAAAAAAAATAGGCTTAGAAGTTGAAATTTTTGAAAGATCGCAATCTATAGATTCATTTGGAGCCGGTATAACACTTTCCAAGAACGCTACTCTGTTGTTGCAAGATCTGGATCTTATGGAAGGTTTATCTTCTAAGGGTCACTATCCTTTGGGTTCCTTCATACGGGATTATAAGAAAGCTAAGGTAATAAAGTTCCAGACACTTGATAAAAATTTTATAACTTTAGATAGAAGAGATCTTGTTTTAACACTCTCAAATAAATTTGAAGAGCTTGGTGGAAATATAATCCTCGATAGTGAGATTGAGTCAATTGATCCTGCTATAGGAGAAATCATAATACCTAATCATGAAAAAAAGACCTATGATCTAATCCTAATTTGCGACGGTATTAAGTCTTCTTTAAGAGAGCATTATTTTGATGACCAAAAACCTCAATTTACAAAATATGTAGCATGGAGAGGTATGACCTCGATAGAGAACCTTCCTAAATTCGAAGGTAATGACAAGGTCAATGTCTACTACGGCCCTGGAGGTCATTGTGTACATTATCCAACTGGCAGAGGAGATCTTATTAATTTCATTGCTATTGAGCATAATGTAATTTGGTCTGAAGAGTCTTGGAAAATAAAGGGTAATAAATCTGAATTTCTTAATTGCTTTGCTGGATGGAACGAAGAATTACTTTCTATGTTTGATTCGTCTCAAGAAATATATAAATGGGGTATTTTTGAGAGATCTCTCCCAAAAAAACTGTATCGAGATAAGTGCTTGCTTCTAGGAGATGCCGCTCATCCTATGGCTCCCTTTCTAGGACAAGGTGGGTGTCTTGCGATTGAAGATGCTTACTGTTTAGCGTCTTTAATAAAGGACAAAGAAGATCTGAGCAGTATAGTTCGTAAATATGATAGGTTGAGAAATAGTAGAAGTAGATGGATACAAAAAAGATCAAAACTTCAGGGGATATTTAATCATATTTCCAACCCCATACTGGCAAAGATAAGAAACTTACTTACAAAAATAATTATGAATAATAGTGTTAATAAACTGCATTCATATAATCTTATTAAAGAACTCTCTGAATTAAAGTAGATTTAAATGAGAAAAGTAACATTAGGAACAACTATAGCTTACGGCATGCCGGGATTGGGTGCAGGCTATATGTATCTTTTAATGAGCCTCTACGTAATGAAATTTTCCACCGACGTACTACTTATTGCTCCAGCTGTAATGGGAGTCATTTTTAGTATATCTAGGATATGGGATGCCGTATCAGACCCCATTGCAGGATATTTAAGCGACAGGACCACCTTTAAATTTGGCAGAAGAAGGACATGGATGCTAATAAGCTTTATTCCCATTTCGTTTGGATTTTTGGCAGTCTTTTCGCCACCCGAATCTATGCAAGGTCAATCTCTTGATTTGTGGATGATGATAGCAATACTCAGTTTCTATTCCGCAATAACTCTACTTAACGTACCGCATATGGCTTTAGGAGCTGAACTTTCAGAAGATTATCATGAGAGGACTCGGCTTTTTGGGATAAGACATATAGGTTTTACGTTGGGATCAATTCTTGCATTAGTCTCAATGAGTTTGCTGATTAGCGAAGAAAATAACCCTGATGGAGATGTTAGACAATTGGCTGGTAGTCTCGCTTTTTATGCCATCGGTGCAATGTCTCTAATGATATTTTTTGCAGTCTCAAAACTTAAAGAAAATCCTGAATTTCAAAACCGAGTAAATAAAAATCCATTTAAGGCATTTAGAGATGTATGGATAAACCCACATGCGAAAATATTAATAATAGTTCTGTTTATTGAAAATTTAGGTGGGGCAGTTATAGGAGTGCTCACCCTTTATGTGACTCAATATATAGTTGAAGCTCCTGCTTGGGCGCCTTTAATTATATTTGCTTATATGCTTCCGTCAGCTTTATCTGTTCCTCTTTGGATACCATTATCAAGGAGATTTGGGAAAATAAGATTATGGGTTTTTAGTCTTGCCTTTACTGGTATTTCATTCGGCGGAATTTTTATTATTCCTTTTTTGGACTCTATAACTGATAGGTTGATTGTTATGTTTATTGGGGCAGCTTTAGGTGGTATGGCTGCAGGCTGTGGAGGAGCAATTGGGCCTTCTGTGAAAGGTGATGTAATAGATTATGATGAGTACCTAACAGGAGAGAGGAAAGAAGGTTCTTATTTTGCAGCTCTTAATTTTGTCTTTAAAAGCGCAACAGGGATTATGCTTCTTGTAACTGGCTTTGTTCTGCAGTTTTCTGGTTTTATCCCCAATCAACCTCAGACGATGGAAGTAAAAATTGCACTGATTAGTCTCTATGGCCTTGTGCCTTTAGTTTTTTACAGTTTAGGAGCTTATCTTTTATATAAAAAATTTAAGTTTGGTGAAAAAGAACACGCAGCAATAAAACAACAGATTCAAGAAAGAGCTTAATGACCAGATTATTTAAATGGCTTACATTTATTATAGTTTTATTTACGACCATTGTTATTCCAGCAATCCTTTTGGAAACACCATTTTCTAGATATGGAGAAACAGCACTAGCTTGGGCAGGTGAAAATACTGTCTATACTTCGATTGTAGTTATGATTGCTCTAGCTGCTGATGTGTTTCTCCCTGTTCCAAATGGATTAACAAATACTTTAGCAGGAGCTAGTTTGGGCTGGGCAATTGCTTCTGTTGTTGTATGGATAGGTCTAAATTTAGGAGCTGTTTTTGGCTACATAGTAGGGAGATTTGCAGCAAGGCCGCTCGCTCAAAAGATAGTTGGTGTCGAAGATTTAAAAAAAGCTGAAGATTCGGCTAGAGATATTGATGTCATGGGCTTAATTCTTGCTAGACCTGTTCCAGCATTTGCTGAACTCAGTACACTTGCTGCCGGAATTACTAATATGCCCTTTATGAAATTTGTCTATGTAATGATTTTATCTAATATAGGTGTAGCTATAGTATTTTCTGGACTAGGAGCTGCAGCACTATCAAGCGGTTCATCAACTTTAGCTTTTTTTGGAGCGTCCTTGTTACCTGCCTTACTCTATTTTTTATATAGGAAATTAAGCAACTAGATCAAGGCTTAAGTATCCCTATGGACTCCTTTTTGGGATCAAATTCTGCAGGTGAAACGCTAGATCCGTCATGCCCGCCGAGTGTCCCAAAAGAACTGAAACCTAATATGTGTTTTTGTTTTTCGGTTATCTTACCGAGCACTTCATCTCGGATACTATATTGATGATTTTCTTGCGGTTTCACCCAGGGTTGCAAGAAAGCTGTCGAGATATTGCTTCTCATGGATCCTGATCTATTTAAACCATTACCATGCCAAAGCCTTCCTTCCCAAACTATTGCTGTACCTTTCGGTGCGGTTAGAGAATTAGCCATTTTTTGAATCTCTTCACCATTTGCCGTGCGATAATCTATAAGTGGCCATTTATGTGATCCAGGTATAAGCCTTGTACCACCATTTTCAGGAGAGTTATCTGAGATTAAGTACATTACATTCGCCATGAAAGGAAAGTCCATAGGATGAGGTACCAAAGGCCATTGATCTTGGTGAAGCGCCATTCTCTCGTTGCCACTTCCATTCATATGTGCTCCCATTGAACAAAGACACACTTTGTCTCCGATTATATGCTGAATGAGCGGCAGTATTTTTGGATGATCTATAAGCTTTAAAAAACAATCACCTTTATTTATTAAATTCCAAACTAATCTACTTACTTTTTCTTCATCAGATGACTCTACTCCCAATCCCTCATCACCTCTAATTTTTGAACCTACCTTATATTTTTCCTCGCCTAAGAACTGTTCGTTGAGTCTTTTATCCATCTCATCAATTTCATCAAAGCTCAATACGTTGGCGATCAAAGCCATACCATATTTATCTAAGTGATTTTTGGCTTCTTCAACATCTTCGGTTAAGGGTGGATACTCTAGCTTTTCAAGATTCATTGCTTGGTCGGTTTTAATTCTTTTATTCTTTCAGGTTCAATATCAATAAGATAGTCCATAGAGCTTTCAATTCTTCCATATGCATTCCAAACTTTGAATCCAAGTCTGGACTTTAGTTTTTCCGAACAAGAATCCCAAAGATCTCTATCGAGCCCAAGTGTTTGGTTTTCTTGTTGTCTAAACTGAGGCGAGCAGAAAGTTGTCAACACTCCGAGTCTGTCAGTATTGCCAGTATTAGCTCCAGTACCATGCCAAAGTCTTCCATCAAAAACCATTAAAGAGCCTGCCTTTGCCTCAGGTTGATTTATGGGATACATACTTTGGTCCTCTTGGTTGGGGTGCGCCCCGGTTAGATGAGATCCTGCAACTACCTCAGTAGCCCCGTTCGTTGGAGAGAAATCTGAGAGCATCCACATGCAATTAGCTACAACCGGGGGTGATATGCCAAGTGACACATCAGGCTCAACAAAATTTACATCAGCCTTTCTTGTTATTTCTGAGGGCCTTATATAACTTTCTCCAGCCCTTACCGGTTGAGGCATCCACCATTGGTCTGTATGCAAACCCATTCTTACTCCACCGGGTTTGGCAATATTTGCTGAGTGAGTGGATAAAATAAAATCATTACCCAAAATATGACCGACAAGTTCATCTACTAGATGGTGAGTAACCATCTCTCTGAAACATTCACCTTTATTCGCTAACATCCAAAGCCTTTGGTTCACCCCTCCGTTGCTCTTAGTGAATGAAGTTTTGTCTACACGCCCCTCTTTGAACTGTACCTCTTGATCTGCCCCTCCATCTCGAAAAGAAAGACCTAGTTCTTCCTCGGCTTCAGCTTGCTCAAGAAGTCGTTTTTTAGCAATTCTTATTTCATTCTCATTTAGAACATCTGGTATTAAACAATAACCAAATTTATCTAAGTCTAGCTTAGCTTGATTTAAATCTTTTGTGTGTTTTGGACCATCTTCTAAAATCATAGAAACATGATGGTAGCATGAAAAAATTGTTTTCTTCAATATTCAGAATGAGCGTTCCGTTATAATATTTTTGAATTTAAATTGTTAAATGAAAAAAAGAAGTTTTAAGCCATTTGGAAATATAAGCGCTTTAACCCTAGGTGGTGGAGGCCTTGGACAGGTCTGGGGTGAAACATCTAGAGAGGAAGCAGTTGCGACAGTAAATCTTGCCATTGAAAAGGGTATAACTCACCTCGATGTTGCACCAATGTATGGAAAAGGAGAGGCCGAGAGAGTTGTTGGTGAAGTTTTTAAAGGGAAAGATTTAGGAGATGTAAAAATTACTACAAAATGTAGATTGGGAACATTGCCAGATGATGAAGTTTATGAGCGCTTAATTTCATCTCTCAATAAGAGCCTTGATAATCTCAATATGGAAAGGGTTGATCTTTTCTTACTGCATTCACAGTTACGACAAGATGATTTCCAGCTATACACACTTAATGAATATAGAGAGACTAATACAACATCACTTTCTTGTTATTACAATGCAGTTATACCAGCCTTTGAAAGATTAAAAGATGAAGGAAAGATCGGTAGCTGGGGTATAGGCGGATTAGGTCAAACTCAAGCAATACTCGAGGTCTTAAATCATGATATTCAACCTGAAGCTGTTCAGTGTGTTGTTAATCCCTTGAATTCAGCAGGTGCCATAGGATATGTTGATCAAGATTTTGATCCTCAAAAAATTCTCACTGAAAGTCAGAAAGTTGGAGTACCGATACTTGGAATTAGAGCGGTTCAGGCTGGGGCATTAACTTTAGAAATGGATAGAGAACCTCACCCATCGGGCTTTGATATAAAAGATTTTGAGGATTATGATAAAGCTGAACCTTTCAGAAAGTTAGCTTCCGAATGGAATATAAATCCATCCATTCTTGCACACCGATATGCTCTTAGCGCCGAAAAAGTGTCGTCTGTAATATTAGGTGTAAAAAATAGGGAGGAGCTTTTAGAATGCATACAAGCAGAATCACTCGGAGAACTTGACCAGGATCATATTAGTGCAATAGATAAAGCTTTATCGAGATAAAGCAAACTTCTTTCGGCTAATAATCCACAATCACTAGAAGCAATCCCTTAAAGAACTAGGTTTATCTGAAGAATTCTTTCGAGTTTTAACGCCTTGAGAGGTTGTAGAGTTTTAAAATCTGGGTTGAAAGACAACCAGTATTACTATTATCAGTAACAGTATCGTCGGTATTTCATTTATAACCCTAAAAAACTTTTCTGATTTTGTGTTGTAATCGGCTTCAAAACTTACCCTGAGAAAATGAAGATAAAAGTGAAAAAGAGTCATGCCCATGACAAGAAACATTTTTAGAACCAGCCAAATTTCTAAACCTTTGTAGCTCAGAAGGGCTAGACCTGAGATCCAAACCAGAATGAGAGATGGATTAGCAATGATTTTTAGTAACTTAGACTCCATTACTTTAAATGTCTCAGAAGCATCTGAGCCTATTTCTTTGGTGGAGTGATATACAAATAGTCTTGGAAGATAGAATAGGGCAGCCATCCAGGTAATTACCGAGATTATATGAATGGTTTTAAAAATTAAGTAGGTATTCATCTAATCCCATTTGGCAGTAGGCGGCATAGACATCAATATAGCATCCGAATTGCCCCCAGTTTTTATGCCAAATGCAGTTCCTCTATCCCAAAGCAAATTAAACTCAACATAACGACCTCTTTTGATAAGTTGCTGCTCTTTTTCCTGTTCCGTCCATTCCTCATCCTTAAGGTTTCTGATAATTGTTGTAATTGCTTTTAAGGTGGATAAACCTACTTCTTTTATAAAGCTAAAATCTTTATTCCAATCTTCTGTTTTTAAATGATCAATAAATATCCCACCTTCACCTCTGGCTTCTGACCTGTGCGGTAGATAAAAATATTCATCACAAGCCTTTTTATATCTCTCGTAATAATCTGGATCAGCCGAATCACAGGCTTCCTTCATGCATTTGTGAAAGAACTTAATTTCATCTTCTTTTTTAATTGTTGGAGTTAGATCTCCTCCACCTCCAAACCAGGAATCTCCAGTAACTATATATCTCGTATTAAAGTGAAATGCCGGTACTTTGGGTGATTGCATGTGTGCCACAAGACTAATGCCACTTGCCCAGTAGTTAGGCGCTTCCTCTGTACCCTTAACTTCAGATTTAAAATCATTATCAAATTTTCCAGATACCGTAGATATGTTTACACCAACCTTTTCAAAGACTTCACCTTTCATGAGGCTCATCTCTCCGCCCCCTTCAAATTTATGATTCCAGTTTTTTCTTTCAAAACTCCCACCATCTATATCTGCAAATTCTTCACAGAACATATCTCTCAGTTCTCTAAACCAAGACGAAGTTAAGGATTTTTTTTCTTCAATATCCATTCTTTAAAAGGATGCTCTAATTCTTTGTACAAATTCTTTGACGTTTTCCTGAGGAGTTGTTTTCAGAACTCCATGACCTAGTCCACAAACCCAACCCGATCTTTCTTCTGGTGATAGCACTGACATTTGTGCTATGAAATTATCCAATTTTGGTAAGAACTTTTCATGGGGGAGGGTTAAGAAATACTCACTAAAATTACCTTGTACGAAGCCATTTGAAGTTTTTTTAAAGTAATCTCTTAGATCGACATTAGAGTCTATACCGATTCCTGCTAGGTTTATTTGAGGGTTATCTTGTTTCGCAATTATAGTTTCGTAGTCAACCCCATCTTTTGCATAGTAGCCAACCTTATTGGGAAATTCTTTGACTAACATATTGAAGGTCTTGTCTAGGTAGATATTTAAGTCTTCTTCTGCGAGCTGATGTGCAGCGGAATCAAAGATCATCACGACTTCGGCTCCAGCATTCAATTGCAATTCCACATTCTGTTTTAGAAGTGGAAGAATCACGTTATCTAAAAGTCCTATTTGAAAATTATTCAAATGAATATCACTAGAATCTTTACTGATATTGCATGCATAAGCTATCAAAGTCCAAGGTCCGCCAACAAAGCCTATTAATGATTTTTCATTGGGCAGTCTCTCGATAGTTCTTTCTATTGCCTCACCCTGAAATTCCATAAAGTTTATAGGATTGTGATTAATGATTAAGCTTTCAGCATTATCCTCGTTTAGGTGAAGGCCAAATTGAGGCCCTGGGTTATAAGATAAGTCCATACCGAGCGCTTCAAGGGGAAATAATATATCGCTAAATAGAATTGCAACGTCAAAATCAAATTCGTTAATAGGACCCATAGCAGTTTCAGCAGCAAGTTTTGGTTTTTTGCAGAGTTCCTCGAAAGTGTGATCCTTTTTTAAGTTTTGGTAGTGAGCATGATATCTGCCTGCTTGACGCATTAGCCATATTGGAGGACAGGCCTGTGGCTTTCTCTCTATAGCATTTATGAATTTTTTATTAGGCAAGTCTCTATTGATTTAACTTTATTGCTATTTCATTGGCAGCATAGGTTAGAACGCAATCTGCCCCAGCTCTTTTAAAACTTAATAAGGATTCAAGTATTACTTCATCGGATAACCAATCATTTTCTATCGCAGCTTTGAGCATGGCGTATTCACCACTTACCTGATAAGCAAATGTTGGAACTTTAAAAGTATCTTTAACTGCCTTAATGACATCAAGATAAGGCATCCCTGGTTTAACCATCACTATATCTGCACCTTCTTCTATATCCATTTTCACTTCGTGCAATGCTTCATCGATATTTGCAACTGACATCTGATAGGTATCTTTACTGCCCACACCAAGATTTGCGGAGGATCCTACGGCGTCTCTAAATGGACCATAAAATTTCGAACTGTATTTTGCTGAATAAGAGAGAATGATTGTATTAGAAAAGTTATTAGATTCTAAAGAATCTCTGATACCGGATATCCTTCCATCCATCATATCTGAAGGAGCAACCATATCTGCTCCAGCTTTGGCAAGAGTGAGGGCTTGTTCTATGAGCAGAGAAAGACTCTTATCGTTTTCAACATATCCATTCTTATCCAGTACACCATCATGCCCATGTGAAGTGTAAGGATCTAAAGCAACATCTGCTATAACGGCCAGTCCAGAGTTTTTCTTGATTTGCTTGATGGCAGTGCATACTAAATTATCTTCATTTAATGAGTCGCTTCCTGTCTCATCTTTTTTATTGGGATTGATGACGGGAAATATAGCAACTGCCTTTATTTTATTGTTTTGAATCTTTTCTATTTCTTCATCTAAAGCATTAAGTCCGTATCTACTAATTCCCGGCAAAGAATCTATATTTTCTACTCCATCTAAATCTTCCTTTACAAATATAGGTTGTATTAAGTCATTTACTGACAGGCTATTCTCTGCCACTAAACTCCTTATGGACGAAGTAAACCTATTTCGTCTTAATCTTGATTGAGGGAATTTTCTTGATACGTTCATACTAATTGAATTAAGAATTCACCATTATACCTCAGGCGAATCCGGTATTTTATCTTATCTTTTTGTTTACGGCTTCGAGCCAGCTATCGAAGTCTAGAAAGGGTGTAACTCCTGGAATGGTCTTCTGTATAGATTTGAAAGTCTTTCCTAGTCCGCAAGCATGTTTTCTATTTTTAAGCTCAGGATATTTATTTATGGCAATTTCAAATGAACTTGTACTCATCCAATAAAAGTAATCACACTCCAAAAGTCTTTCGGATATATCTAGAGCCTTCAATTCGTAAGTTGCTAAAATTTGTTTCTCCCGATCTTCATTGTCCTTATGTGTTACTTTCAGCCAGGTGATGTCTTCAAACAAACTTTCTTCAGGAGAATTATTTTCACCAAGACTATCCGAGGTTCCATTAACCCAATACCCTTTTTTTGCTAGCGACTTCCAAGTATCGATACCACTTGTCCAGATGATATTCGAGTCATCTATGAGGCCAGAGTCTTCGATTGCATTCGATCTACTGATATAAATACCCTTATTTTTGACATTCTTCAAGGCCTTCTTAGAATCGACAATTGGTTTTCTTTCAAAGAACTTTTGCTCTTCTTTGTTGCTTGGAAAATAATTAGAATTATTTATAGAACTAAAATAGTTAATGTCGTTATTCTGAAGTGACCTTTTGGATAACTCTTCTCCATCTTCAGTCTCACCTTTTACGGTCAATAACTCTGTAGTTTCAAGGATTTCATGACTGACACCTATCTTTTGATGACATCCACCACCATAAGATTTCAATAAAGTTCTTTCTTTCTCTACTGAATCAAAAATTTCCTTATTTGAGATAGTAGAAATAATTTCTTTTACCCTTTCATCCTCTTGTCTAGCTTCGATAGCCAGTGCTCCTTGGGCAGCAGCACAGGGATTTTGCGATAAGGGCAATACCATCCATCTAAGGTTTTTTTGCATATCAAGCAGAGAGTTTCTTTCATCTTCGAATTTGCCACTCTTATCTTGCATGAATCTATCAATGGCTGCTTTCGCTACTATCAAACCATCATCATCTCCTTCAATCAACTTTGTTAGTCTAGTATGAATATTACCCCTGACATCTGTAAATTTTACCTTTGACTTAAAAGGTAATGCTGATGGCAAGAAGGTGGATAGGTTCTTTGCTCTCCTTGGCGAAGAGCTCAGGATTGAGAGGTTATTTTTATCGATACTATCTTTCTTCAAAAAGATCATATCTCTCATATCTGCTCGTTCAAGTGTACCAATTATCTCTGTGCCTTCTTCAAGGTCTACTGGCAAATCTTTCCATGAATGCACAGCGATATCCGCAACATTGTTGAGAAGATCATTCCTTATATCGTTTGTAAACACTCCAATATCAGGCATTTTATTTAAGGGAGTAGTCAAATCTTCATCACCGAGAGTCTTCTTGTGCAGATGCAATATTTCAATGTTAGGAAAAGCTGTTAATATTCGTTCAGCTACAAGCATAGCTTGAATCTTTGCAAGAGGACTTTTTCTAGATAAAATTTTTAAGACTTTCAAAATAGGGTTAAATGAGAATAATTCTTAATTACTTTGGCGCAGTAGATTTCAATTACAATGCAGTCCGCGTCAACCATAATTATATTAACTTTTATTAGTAATTAATTCATGAACTATAAAAAATTCTTTTCGGACGAACTCATATCATTGAAATCTCAAGGGCTTTACCGTAAATTCAGAGCTATAAATAGAAATAAAACGAGCTTCCCAAAAGCTACTGAACGTTTCGAGGGGAATGAAAGAGAAGTTGAAGTTTGGTGCAGTAATGACTACCTGAATCTTAGTCAGCATCCAGAGGTTACCAAAACTTCCGTCCAAGTGATAAATGAACTTGGCACAGGGTCAGGTGGAACAAGAAACATATCCGGAACATCTACTTACCATGTTGATCTCGAACAACTCTTAGCAGATTTGCACAGGAAAGAAGCGGCATTACTCTTCCCTTCAGCTTACACTGCCAATCAGTCCACTCTTTGGACACTTTGTAAAAATTTAGAGGGTGTTGAAGTTTTCTCTGATGAGTTGAATCATGCCTCTTTAATTCAAGGTATAAAGAATGCGAATGTTGAATGCCATGTCTTTAGGCACAATGACACCGAGCATTTGGAAGAGCTTTTAAAGACAGCTAATGCAAACACACCAAAAATAATTGTGTTTGAATCATTGTATTCAATGGAAGGTCTCCGATCTCCTCTTCAAAAGATTATTGAACTTGCTAAAAGGTATGATGCTTTAACGTATTTAGACGAAGTCCACTCAGTTGGACTATATGGGCCAGAGGGTAGAGGTATTACCGCTGAAAAAGGGCTCGAGGAAGATATAGATATTATCAACGGCACTTTGTCTAAGTCCTTCGGTCAAATGGGCGGTTATGTTGCAGCTAATTCTGACATCATTGACTATATAAGAAGCTTTGCACCTGGATTTATTTTTACCTCTTCTATGAACCCATCTATAGCAGCCGCCTCAATTACTAGTATAAAAATTGCAATGCAATCTGAGCATCTTAGGGATAATATTAGACATAATTCAGACAGAATTAGATCGGGCTTAAGGGATCTTGAAATTCCTTTTCTCGAAAATGATAGTCATATCATCCCAATACATTTATATGATCCTAGGTTATGTAAAGGTGCGGCTAATCTTTTGATTGAAAAACATGGAATATATATTCAACCTGTTTTCCATCCTACTGTTCCAAAAGGTGATGAAAGGTTTAGAGTTACTATCACGCCCCGACATGAAGCAAGTGATATAGATCATTTTTTGAATGCTTTAGATGATGTTTGGAAATCTATGGATTTAAAAAGGGCAGAGCCTACAGAAGCAGAAAAAAAGGCAGTTTCAAGAATCTACTAGCTACAGATCTCCTTTCGCTCTAACTTCACTTTGGTCTATTGTGAACTGTTCACCATATCGCGCCTCAAGTTTCTTTTGATTTTCTGAAATCACTTCGACTGGATTAAGGTCTAAAGCCATACAAGCTGTAACCCAGTACCACATCACATCTCCTAATTCTCTTTTCATATGAAAGATATTGTCCTGATCGGCCGGCTTACCTTGTAGAATCATTTTTTTTACTATTTCTACAAATTCTCCTGTCTCACTTCCCAGACCAAGAGCAGCAGTAAGTAAACGAGGGGTATCGATAGGTGAATTATCTTGAATTTCATCTAAAGACTTTTTTAAGTCCTCTATTTTTAAGCTCGGATCACTAGTTACTTTTGTTACAAAATCACAATAAGTTTCAAAGAATTTTTCTGTATTTTTCATAGCTCAATGATACCTAAAGAATATGATATTCATAGGTGCTTTAAAAAATTTTAATGAACCAATTTTTTTCTGATTTAGACCGAATAACTCAAGATTGGAAAACGATTCTTAGTTAGAATATACGTGTGGATGTATCAGAAATCTTCGAAAGTTTAAATGAACCCCAAAGGAATGCAGTAACCTCCGAATCTAAGAATTTACTCGTTCTTGCGGGCGCAGGCTCAGGAAAAACAAGAGTTATTGCCCATCGAGTGGCATGGCTTATCAAAGCTGAAAATATAAATCCACATTCAATTTTAACTGTTACTTTTACCAATAAAGCTTCTAGAGAGATGCGAGGGAGAATTGAAGACATTGTTCAAGAAGAGATGGGAAATTTTTGGTGTGGAACTTTTCATGGAATCTCGCATCGATTATTAAGGACACATTGGGAAGAAGCTGGGCTGAGAAAGGAATTCGCGATTCTGGACTCAGAGGATCAATACAGGGTAATTAAGAGAGTCATTAAGTCAATGGGTTTGGATGATACCAAGTGGCCTCCACGACAGATACAATGGTTTATAAATAAGCAAAAAGATGAATGCAGAAGATCAAAAGATGTAGAAGTAGCAGATGACTATTTCGCTGAAAAGATGGCCGAAGTATATAAGGTTTATGAAGAGCTTTGCGAGAGAGAAAGTTTAGTAGATTTTGGAGAATTACTTCTTAGAGTTTATATATTACTCAAAAGCAACGAAGAGGTCTTGAAGCACTATCAAAGAAGGTTTAGCCATATATTGGTAGATGAATTTCAAGATACTAATGAAGTCCAATATCAGTTTTTGAGACTTCTAGCTGATGGTGGCGCATGCTTTATGTCTGTAGGAGATGATGACCAATCAATTTATGGTTGGAGAGGTGCAAAAAGTGAAAACATAAATAGATTTACAACTGATTATAAAAATACTGAAATAATTAGACTAGAGCAAAACTATAGATCAACCTCAGTTATTTTAAATGCTGCAAATGCAGTCATTAAAAATAATCAAGGAAGAATGGGAAAGGAACTTTGGACTGATCAGAAAGAAGGAGAACCAATTTCTATATATTCAGCTTACAACGAAGATGATGAAGCTAGGTATGTTGTCGGCAGCATACAGAATTGGGTAAACCAAGGAAGAAGTCTTGATGAAGTTGCTATCCTTTATAGGTCCAACGCACAATCAAGGGTACTTGAAGAGGCAATTCTAAGAGAATCTTTACCCTATAAGATTTATGGTGGTTTGAGATTCTATGAAAGAGCGGAAATCAAGAATGCTATGAGTTACTTAAGACTCTTATACGGTAGAGAAGATGACGCAGCATTTGAAAGGGTTATCAATATTCCACCAAGGGGTATAGGTGCTAAGACCATAGATATAATTAGAGCTAAAGCCGCCGAAAAAAATATATCTCTATGGAAAGCTTGTGAAGAATTGATAGATGTCGAAGAGTTTACAGCTAGAGCATCTCAGTCCATTCAAGGGTTTATGTCTAGTTTTAATACTCTTGAGTCAGATACGAGAGATTTACCACTCAGAGATATAGTTGATATGGCTATTGAAAGAAGTGGGCTTATCGAATACCACAAGAAAGAAGCTGGTGAAAAAGGCAGGACAAGAGTTGAAAATTTATCGGAGTTAGTTGGTGCTGCCCGAGATTTTGAACCTGATTCTTTTGATGAACTGGAGGAGAGTGCCTTAAAGATGTTCATAGATCATGCTGCCCTTGATGCAGGTGAGACTCAAGCTTCAGAGCACGAGTCAGCGATACAACTTATGACACTGCATTCTGCCAAAGGACTAGAATTTCCTATGGTTTTCATAACCGGATTTGAAGAAGGACTCTTTCCACATAAATTATCTATAGAAGACCCAAATCAGTTACAGGAAGAGAGGAGACTCTGCTATGTAGGTATGACCAGATCTATGGAAAAATTATTTGTGACTCATGCAGAAATGAGAAATTTATACGGCTCGGAGAATTTTAATCCTGCTTCAAGGTTTTTAAGAGAGATACCCGATGAGCTAACCGTTGAGGTTCGCACAGGTGGCAATGTCTCTAGAACTGCAAAAACTAGTTCAAGTAGAGTTTCTGGAGAAGTTCCGGATACAAATTTTAAATTAGGACAAAGGGTTCTGCATGAGGCTTTCGGAGAAGGTGTGATTCTCAATTACGAAGGCGAAGGGGCCAATGCGAGAGTAGAGGTTAATTTTGATACAAGTAAAACTAAATGGCTCATGGTTGCTTACGCTAAACTGCAAAATATATAAAATAAGGTACTTAATATGAAAAGAATATTAGCTATAGGGACTTTCTTTGTTTTGGTTTCTTGCTCGAGCACAGAAGAATTCACCAGTGAAGATCAAGGATGTTTTTCAAATGGAGCAAAGAATTATAAATGGACTATGGTGACTACTTGGCCTAAAAATTTTCCTGGGCTTGGCATGGGGCCAGAAAATTTTTCTAAATACGTAAATGAAATGACTTGTGGAAGGATGCAAATAAAAGTTTACGGAGCTGGAGAATTCGTCCCTGCTTTAGGAGTTTTTGATGCCGTTTCACAAGGAAATGTCCAGCTTGGACATGGAGCATCTTACTATTGGACAGGAAAAGTAAAATCTTCTCAATTTTTTACCGCAGTACCCTTTGGACTCACTGCTCAAGAAATGAATGGTTGGCTTCACTATGGAGGGGGTATGCAGCTTTGGGAAGAAGCTTATGAGCCTTTTAATATAATCCCATTAGCTGGAGGTAATTCCGGAGTCCAGATGGCTGGTTGGTTCAAAAAAGAAATTAATTCTTTGAGCGATCTAAAGGGACTTAAAATGAGGATACCAGGTTTAGCTGGTGAAGTATTCACTAGAGCAGGTGCAGAAACGGTAACCCTGCCGGGTAATGAAATTTTTCTTTCTTTGCAACAAGGCGTGGTTGATGCTGCAGAGTGGGTTGGACCATATAATGATTTGACCTTCGGCTTTCATCAAGTCGCTGATTATTACTACTACCCTGGATGGCATGAACCTGGCTCAACTATGGAAATTATAATAAATAAACAAGCTTATGAAGCTCTACCAGACGATTTAAAGGCAATAATTAAATATGCTGCTAAATCGGCTAATCAAGAAATGCTTGATGAATATACTGCTAGAAATAACAAAGCTCTTACAGAGCTTGTTGAAAAGCATGATGTTGATCTTAGGAAGTTACCAGACAACGTCCTCATAGAATTGAAGAAAATAACTGAGGAAGTTATGGAAGATTTCATAAAAGATGATCCAATGGCACAGAGAGTTTATAAATCTTATACCGAGTTCAAAGAACAAGTAATCAACTATCATAGGATTTCTGAGAAGGCATACATAGATACAAGAGAATTGGATTGAAGAATTTAGAATTTAGAGATTTAGGTTTGGAAAAGTATCAAGATACTTGGAAGCGAATGCAGGACACAGTAAATCAAAAGTTGGGAAATGAACCAGATGAGTTATGGTTTGCGGAGCATTATCCTGTTTACACTCTAGGACATGCTGCTGAAGAGAAAAATATAATTCAAAATAATAATATTCCAGTAGTGAGAACAGATAGAGGTGGTCAGGTAACTTATCACGGACCAGGACAGCTGATGATCTACTTCCTCTTGAATTTAAGAAGGTTGGGTTGGGGTCCAAAAAAATTAATTTGTGAGCTCGAAAATATAATGATTGATCTCTTAAGTAAATACGGAGTAGATGCAAAAAGAAAAATTGGTGCACCAGGTATCTATGTTCAAGAAAAAAAAATAGCTTCAATAGGTCTCAAAATAAAAAAAGGTCATTGTTACCATGGTATAAGTTTTAATGTAGATATGGACCTAAAGCCTTTTGAAGGAATAGCTACATGTGGATTTGACTCCCTAGAAGTAACTCAACTTAAAGATCTATCGCCCGTATCAATTAAAACAATTAAACAAGACTTGGTGAACATACTAAGAGAGTATGATTCTGAGGCTGCATAATGGAAAACTTAATACCTACTAAAACTATTAAAGAAAATGGCGTAGTTGCTGTAAAGAATGGCATAAAACCCAATTCAAATAAGCTTATTCCGATTGAAAGAAAGCCTACATGGCTAAGAGTAAAATCACAAAACTCAAGAAAGTTCAGAGAGATAAAGAGTATTGTCACCGATAAGAAGCTTCATACTGTCTGTGAAGAGGCGATGTGCCCAAACATTCAGGAATGTTGGAGTCATGGCACAGCAACCTTTATGTTGCTGGGTTCTGTTTGTACTCGTGCCTGCAAATTTTGTTCAGTTGATACTGGAAACCCTAAGGGTAAGTTAGATGAAGACGAGCCAATGAAAGTTGCTAACTCAATTGCTAATATGGGTTTAAAGTATGCCGTTTTAACTTCTGTCAACAGAGACGATTTGAGCGATGGAGGTGCAGGACATTTTTCTGATACCATTCGAGCCATTAAAGAAAAAGCTCCAAAAGTAATTATCGAAGCATTAGTTCCTGATTTCCTTGGAGATACGAAATCTTTAGAAATACTTTTAGATTCAAATTTAGAAGTATTTGCTCAAAACCTTGAAACAGTAAGAAGATTGACTAGACGCGTAAGAGATCCGAGAGCTGGATATGATCAAACCTTAAAAGTTTTGAATCATGCAAAGCAGAACTCTCCAAAAATTATTACAAAAACAAGTTTAATGTTTGGACTCGGTGAGACTGAAGAAGATATCTTGGTAGCTTTTGAAGATATCAAAAGAGTAGGAGTAGATGTGCTCACTCTCGGTCAATATATGCGACCTACTATAAATCACTTACCAGTTGAAAAGTGGTATACACCGGATGAATTTGAATATTTTAAAAAACTTGCAATAGAAATTGGCTTTTTAGAAGTTGCTTCTGGACCAATGGTACGTTCATCCTATAGGGCCGATAGAATAGCCCATCTTATTTGAAAACTAATTTCCGTAAACTGCTTGTGGTAGTGCAGTCACCAACTCTGGAAAAATAGCTAGAGCTATCAAAACTCCCAGCTGAATAAGAATAAAAGGGATAACCCCTCTATATATAGCCTTCGTTGCGAGGGTATCTGGTGCTACACCTCTTAAATAAAATAAAGCAAAACCGAATGGAGGAGTCAAAAAAGATGTTTGAAGATTTATGGCAATCATTATACCCAACCAAATGGGATCGACTCCCAGCATTAATAATGCCGGTCCAACAATAGGAACCACGACTAGTGTAATTTGAATAAAATCTAATATGAAACCTAGTAAGAAAATTATCACCATAACTACCAAGACGGCTCCAAACGCTCCTCCCGGTAATTCTGTAAAGATACCGGTTATGAGGTCATCTCCTCCAAATCCTCTAAACACCAATGAGAAAATTGATGACCCTAAAAGTATCATAAAAACCATAGCAGTAATTTCTGTTGTTGTTTCAACAGCTTCAGTGAGGTTTGCCCTAGTTAGACTGCTTTTGCTTACAGCTAGTAAAATAGCTCCGAGAGCTCCAACACCAGCCGCTTCTGTTGGGGTAGCAATACCCAAAAGAATAGATCCTAATACAGAAGTTATTAGGATAAATGGAGGAAGTAAAGATGTCAGTAATATTTTCCACTTTCCAGAGACTATAGTTACTACTTGAGACGGAGCCATTTTAGGCGAAAGATAAGCTCTAATGATTACATAAAATGCGTAGCAAAAAACCAAAATAAGGCCGGGAATAATTGCCCCCATAAACAGATCACCCACTGAAACAGTTCTTGCGGAGAAATTACCAATACTCAGCTGAGATTGTTGATAAGCAGCAGAAAGAACATCTCCTAATATCACCAATGCTATTGAAGGCGGAATAATTTGACCTAAAGTCCCAGTCGCGCAGATAGTTCCTGCAGAAAGACTAGGGTCATAGTTTCTAGACAACATGATAGGCAAAGAAATCAATCCCATTGCTATGACTGTGGCACCAACTATTCCTGTACTTGCTGCAATTAAGGCTCCAACGAATATGACAGATATAGCTAGGCTACCCCTAAAACCACCAATAACCTCCGCCATATTACTCAGTAAGTCTTGAGCTAGATTTGATTTTTCTAGCAGAACACCCATGAAAACAAATAAAGGAACCGCGACAAGAGTCATATTTGTCATATCTCCATAAAGCCTATTTGGAATTGCTCCTAAGAAAGCGCTTTCAAAGGTTCCTGTGATTACACCTAATCCAGCAAAAATAAGTGCAGTTCCTGCTAATGAAAAGGCTACAGGAAAGCCTGCTAGTAAGACTAAGCAAATTACACCAAACATTAACAGTGGTATGAATTCAACCATGGTGCTTAATAACTAGATATGATTTTAAGATTTCGGAAAGACTTTGAAGCGAGAGTAGAACAGCAACTGCTATTAGCAAAGATTTTTGTATGTAAACAAAGGGTAGACCGTCTGGCTCGGGTGAAACCTCCATAATTCTCCATGAGAATTCCACGTAACCCCATGAATAAAAAAGTATTGTCCAACATACCGGTTGGAGAAAAATGACATTACCAAGTAAATCTACAAGAGCTTTTTTAGACTCATTAAAATTTCTATAGAAGATGTCTACTCTGACATGAGCTCCTCTTTTTAGGGCAAACGCAGCACCCAGTAGGAATAAACTACCATGAAGATACAGAACTACATCTTGCAAGAAAACAGAACCCATATCCATGCCATATCTCATAATAACCACGAGACAAGTTATAAGAACCATTATTGCAACGAACCATGAGCAAATCTTTCCAGTTAATTCTGAAAATCTATCTAAGTATCTACTAACGCCTTCCAAGGTAAATCTATTTTTGTTAACGAGAAATTCAATTATAATTGAGGGGAGGTATTTATGAACTTACAATTTACACAAGAAGAATTAGATTTTCAAAAGGAAGTAAGAGACTGGATAACGGAAAATTATCCTGAAGATATGAAAGATAGACTCATGAACTCTCCTAATGGCCATGTTACTAAAGAAGAACATGTTAAATGGCAACAAGCGCTTTATTCTAAAGGTTGGGCTGGTGTAAATTGGCCTAAAGAATATGGTGGTGCTTCTTTTACTGCTTCACAAAAATATTTGTTTAGTAAAGAGATGGCGGCAGCAAGAGCCCCTGGCTTTACTGCTTTTGGCATTTCAATGGTTGCCCCCGTTATCATGGCTTTTGGTACTGATGAACAGAAAGCAAAATATCTTCCCGATATTCTTTCTTCAAAAGTGTGGTGGTGTCAGGGTTATTCTGAACCAGGATCTGGTTCGGATCTTGCCTCACTTAAAACAAAAGCTGAAGATAAAGGGGATCACTACCTTGTGAATGGAGCCAAAACCTGGACAACAATGGCGCAACATGCCGATATGATTTTCTGTCTTGTTAGAACAAGTCAGGAAGATATAAGGCAGAAAGGAATTTCTTTTTTACTCATTGATATGCATTCTGAAGGAATCGAAGTCCAACCGATTAATACCTTAGACAATACTCCAATAGGACATCATGAAGTCAATACTGTGTTTTTTGAGGATGTCAAAGTACCAAAAGAAAACTTAATTGGTGAAGAGGGCAAGGGCTGGACTTATGCAAAGTATTTATTGGAGTTTGAGAGAGGTAACGGCTATTCCTCAGAGCTTTACCAACAACTTCAACAGCTGAAAGCAAAGGCGGACTTAGAAGATGTTAATGGTAACAAGTTATCGGATGACCAAAGTTTTATGGAAGAAATTGCTAAATTAGAAGTGCAAATTAATGCAATGGAAGCAACTGAGTTAAGGATTTTAGGAAGTCTATCAGCCGGACAGAATGTCGGTCCTGAGTCATCTCTCTTAAAGACTAGAGGGACTGAGATAGGTCAGGCTATAACAGAACTGGCGGTAGAACTGGTCGGTTACTACGGATTGCCATTTCATAATCCTG
This sequence comes from SAR86 cluster bacterium, assembly GCA_023703575.1. Lineage (NCBI taxonomy): Bacteria > Pseudomonadati > Pseudomonadota > Gammaproteobacteria > SAR86 cluster bacterium. The sequence goes on along the minus strand of CP097969.1, from coordinate 1,534,726 downwards.
GTCCTGAGATCGGAAATAATGAACCCGCCATAGGCAGCAGATTTGCTAATACTGCAGCACCAAGATATTTCAATTATAGAAAGGCTAGTATTTATGCTGGGTCTAATGAAATACAAAGAAATATAATGGCAAAACTAGTTTTAGGTTTAAGTTAATGCTGATATTAGTTTCTCCTGCAAAGACTCTAGATTACGAGTCTAATATAAATTTTGATGACTTCTCAGTAGCCTCACATCTTTCTGATAGTGAGATTCTCATAAAAGAATTACAGAAAAAGAGTCCGGAAGACCTATCCTCCTTAATGGGGTTAAGCGAAAAATTATCTGCTCTTAATTTTGAAAGAAATATGAATTGGACTAAGCCTATCAAACCAAATGGTACTGCTAGGCAATCAATCTTCGCTTTCAAAGGAGATGTTTATCAAGGCTTAGACGCGCTTTCTCTTTCCAAGTCAGAAATTAATTATGCTCAAGAAAATCTATGCATATTATCGGGACTCTATGGCTTACTTAAGCCGTTGGATCTTATGTACCCTTACAGATTGGAAATGGGGACTAAATTTAAAACTGAACGGGGTAATAATCTATATGATTTTTGGGGAACGAAGATTAGTACCTCTATTAATCGGATTGCTAAAGATAATAAATCAAAAGCAATTGTAAATTTAGCATCTGTAGAATATTTTTCAGTTCTCAAAAATAAAGAAATAGATTTACCAGTTATCAATCCTGTTTTTAAGGATTTTAAAAATGGCGAATATAAAATTATAAGTTTCTTCGCCAAGAAGGCTAGGGGAACGATGGCTAGATTTATTATTCAAAATAAGATAAAAAAAGCTGATGAGCTTCAAGAATTTAATATTGATGGTTATCGCTTCAGCAAAAAGGATTCTAAAGAATATTCGCCCGTCTTCTTAAGAAAAGTTTAAACGCCTACCTCTCCGTCCAAGTATTTTCTTCTTGGAAGCATATCCTCGAATTCTGGTTCAGTATTCTCTGCCTTTGCTTTAAAAGCAACTGACATTTCGTCGCTAATTCCAACTGCAGTATTCCACAATGCTATATGATTCAATGATTCTTCCACAGTATGATCTCTTCCATAATTGAGTGATTCTTTTGTTCCCGCGATAGCAAGAGGGCCTTTTGACGCAATTTCAGCAGCCACCTCCATAACCCTTTTCATCATTTCTTCTTTAGTTTCAAATACTTCATTTACAAGACCATGTTTCATTGCTTCTTCTGGAAGGAATCTTCTACCTGTATAAGCCAATTCTCTGACCACACCTTCAGGTATTAGTCTGGGAATTCTTTGTAAGGTACCTACATCCGCAGCCATACCGATATTTATTTCTTGAATACAGAAGAAGGCATCCGATGTGCAGTATCTCATATCTGTAGCTGTAGCGAGGTCTACACCACCACCTACACAAGCACCTTGTACAGCTGCAATTACAGGCATTCTGGCCTTTTCCAAGCAAGTAATTGTGTGTTGTAGATCTAGTGTCACTCGATATCCAGATTCTTTCCTCATACCCATATGAGCATTGGGTTGTTTATCTGATGGAGAGAAGTTAGCTAAGTCCATTCCTGCACAAAAGTGTTTACCTTCTCCTGACAATACTATAACTCTCGCAGATGCATCATCTGAGATACTCTCAACTAAGTGAGGAAGCTCGGACCAAAAAGCTTTATTCATGGTATTGAATTCGTCTGGTCTAGACATTTTGATATGAGCTATTTTGTTTGTAATTTCTAAATCAAAGCAAGTGTATTCCATTTTTATCTCCGTATTGCTAGACAGTTTCAGCTAAATTAATGATTTCATCAACTTTTACTTTTAGTTGATCAACATGATCAAACGCTTTGTTGTGAGGCATCACAACTTTTCTTTCCCTGCTAAGTAGGTCTAAACCTTTTTTTAGTTCTTGGGCACTCTCTATCAACTTAGTTTTGTTTTCCATATGAATTTTTTTATATTTCCTTCTGATGATATATTGTAGAAGAAAAGAGAGATTCAAGAAATGGAAGTTTCAAAATTAACAGAAATGTCAAATTTAGTTCTTGAGGCTGTAGAACTGGCTTCGGATATTGTTATGGAAATATATAATTCTGGTGATCTTAAAGTAGAGGACAAACATGACGGGTCTCCGGTAACGATAGCCGATAAGAAATGTCACGAAATCCTCTTCAAGTACCTTAAATCTATTGATGCCAATATACCTATATTGTCCGAAGAGGGTGACACTGAAGAAAATAAAGAGGATTTGTTTTGGTTAATTGATCCCTTAGACGGGACGAAGGAATTCATTAATAAAAATGGAGAATTTACAGTAAATGTTGCACTTATTGAAGACGGTATGCCGATTCTCGGTGTAGTATCGGCACCAGCAGTTAATGAAACCTTTATAGGTTTCGCGGGAAGAGCTTTCAAGATACAAGGAAAAGAGAAGATTGAAATAACTTCTCAAAAACAGAGCAAAGAATTCTGTCTCGTGACGGTGAGCAAAAGCCATAAAAGTGAAAAAGATCAGGCATTTATTAATCTCTGTGAAAAAAAATTTTCTGAGGTTAAAGAACTTCCAACTGGGAGTTCTTTAAAGTTGTGTCGAGTCGCGGAAGGCAAGGCAAATATTTATAGTAGGTTAGGTCCAACTTATCAATGGGATATCGCTGCCGGACAAGCAGTTGTTGAAGCGTCCGGTGGGCTTATATCCAGTTTAAATGGTCAAGCTTTGACTTATGATTTTATTTCAGAGAAAAAAAATCCTTTATTTTATTGCTCAGGTGATCCCTCATATCCCTGGCAAGATATTTTCGCAAAGTTAATCTAAATTAAGAATAATCTTTCCGATATTTTCGTCTGATTCCATTATTGAATGAGCTTTTTCACAATCTTCGAAGGACAGAATCTGATAGATAATCGGCTTAAGAGCGCCTGAATCAAATAGTGGCATAACTTTGCTTGAGAGATCTTCCATAACTCTAGTCTTCGTCTCCAAGCTTCTTGCCCTGATGGTTGATCCTATTACCCTATGCCTTTTTATCATTAAATGCCCAAGATTTATATTTGCTTTGGCACCACTCATTAAACCAATAATAATTAACTTTCCTTCTAATCCGAGGACACTTAAGTTTTTCTCAAAATACTCTGCACCTACTGGATCTAAGATGATATCTACTCCGTTTGGAGACCATTCTTTAATCTTTGAAAATATATCTTTTGATCTAATTTCTCCTGCTGAAGCTCCTAAGTTAAGACAGAAATCAATTTTCTCTTGGGTTCCTGCACTCACAAAACTATCGCAACCAAAAGCCCGGGCTAACTGTATCCCGGCTGTTCCAATACCACTTGCTCCTGCGTGAAAGACAATTTTATCTCCTTCTTTCATATGAGCCTCTGTGAAAAGATTCAACCAACAAGTGGCATAAACTTCTGGAATTGATGCACCTTCAGCCCAACTTAGTTTAGGTGGCTTTAGAATTGTGTGGTTCTCAGGGCAAGTTACATATTCTGCGTACCCCCCACCTGCCAAAAGTGCAATAACTTCATCTCCAGGTTTCTTAGAATTTACATTTTTACCAATACTCTCAATTATTCCGCTACATTCCAGTCCTAAAATTTCACTTTCACCAGGAGGAGGAGGGTATAAGCCATTCTTTTGTGCAATGTCAGCACGGTTCAAACCAGCTGCTTTCACCTTGATAAGTACTTCATTATCTTTTAATACTGGTAATTCAATATCTTTAATTTCTAGTTTCTTTTCTATGACTTCTATAGCTTTCATAATTTTATAAACATCATCATCTAGACGTCTCAACTTAGTTTAAAAATCTAAATTTGCACCTTTAATCACTTAAATTGTAAAATTTGCTTAGATTATGCCTAAAAAAGAGCTTAAGAGTGAAAATTCTGCAGGTACAGCTCTTCAGGAAATGGAGGCTCTAGCACCCGGTGGTGACCTTCAAGCTTATATAAACTCAGTGCATAGCATTGGTGTTTTAACCTCTGAAGAAGAAAAAAAACTTGCAGAAGATTTATATTATAGAAATGACCTCGATGCTGCTAGAAAGCTAGTTTTAGCCCACTTAAGGTTTGTAATATACGTTGCAAAGACATATTCAGGATATGGCTTACCCGAAGCAGACCTTATTCAAGAAGGAAATGTAGGTCTCATGAAAGCAATAAGAAAATTTAATCCTGAAATGGGTGTCAGATTGATATCTTTTGCGGTGCATTGGGTTAAAGCCGAAATCCATGAATATGTTTTGAAGAATTGGAAAATAGTCAAAATAGCCACTACTAAACCGCAGAGAAAGTTATTCTTTAATTTGAGAAGTAAAAAGAAGGGTCTTGGGTGGTTGACAGAAGAAGAAGTAGAGTCCATGGCAAAAGATTTAGGGGTAAAGCCTTCAGAAGTAAGAGAGATGGAGAAAAGATTAAGTGGTACTGACATGCCTTTTGATCCTCTTGCAGATTCAGACGATGATGAAGCTTCTTACTCCCCATCTCAATATTTGGAAGATGAAGATGCTAACCCTGCAGACATATTTGCAAAAGATAGTTTGGATGAAACGAATACTAGTAAATTATACGAGGCAATAAATCAGCTTGATGATAGAAGCAGAGATATACTTCAAGATCGATGGTTAGCGGACGAAAAACTTACGCTTCACGAGTTGGCTGAAAAATATGATATTTCTGCTGAGCGTGTTCGCCAAATAGAAAAAAACGCAATGAAAAAAGTGAAGCAGTCTTTCTCTGCAGGAGAATAACTTGCCTTTACAAGATAGACTCAAAAGCTTTGTCTTGAGAAGAGGGAGGTTAACCTCTAATCAGTCAAGGGCACTCTCAGAGCATTGGGACAAGTACATTCTTGATAATGAAGAAAAACTTAGTAATATCTGGAAAAAAAACCCTTCAGTTTTAGATATAGGTTTTGGGTCAGGAGAGACTACTGCATATTTAGCTAAGATAAACCCCGAAATGTTAATTTTAGGAGCAGAGGTTTATCTGTCTGGAATAGGATCTCTTTTAAGTAAAGCAAATGAAGAGTCACTAAATAATATTAAAATATTAAACTCAGATATTGTTCCTTTTTTAGAAGATAAAGTATCAGACAACTGCTTTGATCTAATCATATTGTTTTACCCTGATCCCTGGCCAAAGAGGAAGCACCATAAAAGAAGATTATTACAAAAAGACTTTATTGATTTAATAAATAAAAAACTCAAACAAAATGGCACCTTCTACTTTAAAACAGACTGGATTGATTACTTCGATGAAACGAAGAAGCTTTTAAATAATGATCCAAATTGGAGAGTTTTACAAAAAGAAAATCTCGAGGAGTATTTAGTGAACCTACCTAGGACATCCTTTGAAAATAAGGCCCTTCAGGCAAAGAGAAAATTAAATGAGCTTATTCTACAAAAGACTTGTTAAATAATTCAGAGATTTTGTTGAGCAGCGATTTAAAAGCTTCAGATCTGTGAGAGATACTATTTTTCTCATCTTTCTCAAGCTCTGCTAGATGCTTTCCGTTCTCTGTAATAAAAATTGGATCATATCCAAAGCCATTCGTTCCTTTGAATTCTCTGGCAATTGATCCTTCAAGGGTACCATTACTTTGAATTATCTTTCCTTCAAAATATCCAACCAGACAACATCGAAATCTTGCACTTCTTTTGTCTTCCTGCAGCCCATCTAAATTTTTAATTAATTTCAAGCAATTATCATTGTCTAAGCCCGTTTTAGAATATCTCGCAGAGAATATTCCAGGACTGCCATTTAATGCATCAACTTCTAGTCCAGAATCATCACCTATAGCAGGTATACCTAGTTGTTTTGAAATGAACTCAGCTTTTATGAGAGCATTTTCATAGAAGGTATTTCCTGTTTCCGGTGGTAGATCTTTTATGATCTCAGGGATTTTAATGAATTCGTAAGGTTTGCCTTTTGCCAATTCCTCGAACTCTTTAAGTTTGCCATTATTTTTCGTAGCAATTGCTATTTTCATTTAGAGATCTTATACATGGCAGTTGTGGCAAATAAATTTGGCACAACTTTAGCCAATACACTTTCTTTCCCAAATTTATTAAAGAAGCATTTTTCTCTTATATTAATTCCGCATTCACTACAAAGATTCTCAAAATCCTTAATGGTACATAAATGAATATTATCGGTATCATGCCAGGTATTTGGCAATGTTCCTGTCACAGGCATCTTACCTGATAGTAAGAGATTAATTCTTGTAGTCCAATAACCAAAATTAGGAATTGTAACAATACTCTCATTTCCAATTCTTGTTACCTCTTGAAGAGCTTTCTTGGGTTCCCTTAAGACTTGAATAGTTTGGCTCATAATCACTATGTCAAAACTCTTGTCACTGAAATTCCCTAAACCTTCATCAATATTTTGATGAATAACATTTAGACCAGACTGGATGCATTTATTAATATCATCTTGATTTATTTCTACTCCTAGTACCGTAGACCCCCATTCTTTCGATAAAATATTCATTATCTCACCATCTCCACAACCTAGATCTAGAACTTCAGATTCTTTATCTATCCAATTTTTTATAACTTCAATTGTATTCATTTAATTTTCTAGAAAAGCCGCTAAACCCTTTACATAATCTTCATTTGCGAACAAAAATGAGTCGTGTCCGTGAGGACTATCAATTTCAAGGTAACTCACATTTTTTTTGGCTTCGATAAGGGCATTTACAATTTCCTTTGATCTTTCAGGAGCAAACCTCCAATCAGTTGAGAAAGATACCACTAATAACTGCGCCTCAATGGACTCAAAAGCACTTACCAATTTGCCTTCAAAATTACTTGCTGGATCGAAGTAGTCTAGAATCTTTGTCATCAGAAGATAAGTGTTTGCATCAAAACTCTCTGAAAAAACATCACCTTGATACCTTAAATAACTTTCTATTTCAAACTCCGCATCATAACCAAAATTTAATTTTTCCTTTTTCAGCTCTCTTCCAAATTTGCTCCTCATTGCTTCCTCAGAGAGATAAGTAATGTGTCCTACCATTCTCGCTAATTTGAGACCTTGTTTTGGGTACTTACTTTTATCTAGATATCTACCGCCTTCAAAATCTGGATCATTTAATATGGCTTGTCTTGCAACTTCATTGAAAGCTATATTTTGTGCACTTAACTTCGGTGCTGCAGCAATAATTCCTGCTTTTTTTATTCTTTTAGGATAAAGATAGGACCATTCTAGAGCTTGCATTCCACCTAGACTGCCTCCCATGACAGCATGCCATTTTTCTATGCCCAATAAATCAGAAAGTTTGGCTTGTGAATTTACCCAATCTCTTACTGTAATAATTGGAAAGTCAGGTCCATAATACTCTCCAGTATCGTGGTTAATTGAACTTGGTCCAAGAGAACCGTGACAACCACCTATATTATTTGGGCAAACTACAAAAAATTTGTTTGTATCCACCGCTTTACCTGGGCCAATAAGAGAATCCCACCAGCCTGGTTTTTCTTCGTGTTCGTATTTTCCAGCGGCATGATGATTGCCACTCAACGCATGGCAGATAAGTATTGCATTCGTCGAATCTGCATTAAGAGCACCATAAGTTTCATAGACAAGTTCTATATCATTGAAACTTTGACCACACTCAAGCTCAAATTTACCCTCAAGAGTAACTTTTTGTGCCTTTACTTTTCCTATCGAATTACTCATAAAAAAACCTGTTTGCCTCAGCAAAACAGGTTTAATTTAATGCATTAGCTGTATTTCAATTAAACGCCCGCAAGCTGTGTCAAATCGGCGAAAACACTATTATATTGAAACTATCATTAGAAACCAACTGACAACCAAACTGGTAATCCAGATTCAATAGCAAACTGAACAAATATTGATTGCAAGAAGTTCAATAAGATGAAAGCGAATATAGGTGAAAAGTCTAGCCCTCCCATAGGGGGCAAGAATATTCTAAATGGACTAAAAAACTTATCCGACATTTGTCTAATTAAAACTATGGCTGGATGAAAATTATTCCCAGCTACAAAACTTAAAATTATTCCTCCCAATAAAATCCACCAAACCATTTTAAGCATTAATAAAATAACTGAGTAGGTAGACCACATAAAAATCTTTACAGGATCATAATCGACCGATCCTGCCATGACAGCTAAATAAAAGGCTCCTGACTGAATAAAAACAGCTACTAGAAATGAGGCGAAGTCTATGTTCCTGAAGGGTTTTATAGCCGATCTAAGAAATTGACTCGGCAAGTCTACTGCCCTAATTATTCCTTGGACTAACGGATTATAGTAATCAACTTTAAGAAGACGGAACATAAAGTTAAAAACTACACCAAGTGTAAAAACATCCATTAAAGCTTTGAAAAGGAAAAAGGTTGCTTCCGACATTAATCTTCTCCTAATTCAATTGATTTCTTTTCAGCAGCTATCATAGATTTGCTTATTATTTCCTTTAACCCCTCTATCTCAAATTCTTCTATTGCTGTTTGGGTTACTCCTCCTGGTGAGGTAACTTTCTTTCTTAAAACATTAGGAGAATCATCTGAATTAAGAACCAGATTTGCAGCGCCCGAAATCATCGACGCTAGTAAATTTTTCTTTTCTTGTTCCGAAAGATGTAAGTTTTTTGAGGAGTCCAGTAAAGATTCAATTAGGTAAAATACATATGCTGGGCCTGATCCAATTAGGGCTGTAAAAATGTCTATATCTTTTTCATTGATATGAGCAATTTTTCCTACACATTCAAATAAAAGTTTGGCATTTTCAATATCACTTGATTGTGCATTACTGTTGGCACAAATTGCAGTTACACCTTCCATTATACTAGCAGGAGTATTTGGCATAGCCCTTATCACTCTCATGGGAGATCCTAATTGAGATTCTATCTTCTCAATCTTTACTCCAGCAGCAATAGAGATTATCAGAATATCTTTATCTGTAACTACACCTTTTATTTCATCAATTACAGCTTGGACGATATTTGGCTTCACAGCGAGAATGACTATATCGGCAATATCCACTATATCGAGATTATTATTTGTAGTTTTTATCCCGAAGTCTTTAGAAAGTTTTTCTAAATGTTCCTGTTCTGGCGAAGAGGCAATGATCTTAGAGGCACTTTGATCACTATTGATTAAGCCAGATATAAGTGCAGTTGCCATATTACCGGCACCTATAAACCCTATAGTTTCTTTAATATTTTTCATTTTCTTTGACCAAATATACCTGTGCCCACTCTTATCATTGTAGCCCCTTCCTGAATAGCTGCAGCATAATCTGATGACATGCCCATTGATAGGGTATCAAAGTTGTTTCCTTTTTCATTTAATGTTGAAAATATATTTTTCACGATTCCGAAAATTTCTTTCTGCTCTTCTAGAGCTTCTCTTGGTCTGGGTATTACCATCAATCCTCTTATTTTCAGATTTTGTAAGGCTTTAATTTGTTCAATGAAACAATCAATTTCTTTAAGATCTAAACCAGACTTATTTTCTTCATTATCTATGTTGAGTTGGAGGCACACATTTAGAAAACCTCTTGATTTAGGTCTTGCGCTATTAAGTTTCATAGCTACTTTTACACTGTCGACGGTATGCACCCAGTCAAAAATTTCAGCTATTCTTTTTGCTTTTCTTGACTGAATAGATCCTATGTAATGCCAGACTAAATCTTTTGGCAAATTTTTAATTTTCTCTTCAGCCTCTTGTAGATAATTTTCACCAAAATGTGCTAAACCACTTTCATAAGCTTCTCTTATACTATCGATTGTCTGAGCTTTACTTGCACCTATCAAGATTATTTCATCGGTCTTTCTGCCAGAAAGCTTACAATTTTCTTCAATACCCTGATTAATTTTGTGTAAGTTGCTGGAGATCACTTTCTACATTTCATGAGGAGCATTTATTCCCAGAACAGTGAGCCCATTATGAATAACTTGCTTTACTCCATTCAGCAAGAACAATCTAGAGTTCATAAGCTTCTGGTCTTCAACTATAAATTTTTCAGTATTGTAGTAGCTATGAAAAATACTAGCCAAGTCCTTTAAGTAATAGCAAATTAAATGAGGCTCGCTTGCTATAGCTGCTCTTTCAATTAAAGGTGGATACTGTTTAAGAATTTTCTGTATTTCTATCTCTTTGTTGGAATCCAATAATCCAAGCTCTGATGCAGTCAATTCTTCTTCTTGAGCTTTGGACTTACGTAAAACGCTGCATATTCGAGCATGCGCATATTGGATATAGTACAGAGGATTGTCTTTAGACTGCTCTTTCGCGAGGTCTAAATCAAAGTCTAAATGTTGATCAGCTTTTCTATTAATATAAAAAAATCTTGCTGCTTCTGATGTAACCTCTTCTATGAGTTCTTTGAGTGAAATAAATTCACCACTTCTAGTAGACATAGTCACTTTTTTTCCTGACCTAATTAAATTAGCAAATTGAATAAAGACCACTTCAAGCTTTTCTACATTCTTTTCACTTGCTTCCATGGCCGCCTTCACTCTTGGAAGATAGCCATGATGATCTGAACCCCAAATATTGATTATCCTATCGTATCCGCGATCATATTTGTCTAAGTGGTAGGCAACATCAGAGGCAAAATAAGTAAATTCACCATTGCCTCTTTTTAAAACTCTGTCCTTATCATCTCCAAGTTCTGAAGATTTAAACCAAATAGCACCTTCTTTTTCGTATACGAAACCTTTAGATGAAAGCTCATCAATAGATTGATCAACCTTGCTAAGATCATGCGGTTCACTTTTATAAAGTGTAGATTCTGAAAACCAGTTATTGTGATCTACTCCAAATTCTAATAGATCTTCTTTTATTAATTCTAATATTTCTCTGAGAGCAAAATCTCTCACGTAAGAAAATTCGTCATTTAGCTTAGATTTGATCCTATCAATAACCTCGTCAGTATGTTTTTCAGCTTCTTCGTTCTCATATTCTAGAAGGCTTTTTATCTCATCATCATCATCAAACAGCTCATCAGATCTTAATTTCTTTAAATTTTGTGCAATGGCAATAAGATAATCGCCTTGATAACCATTATTTAACATTTTTATATTCTTATCGAATATCTGTGCATATCTAATCCATAAGCTCACAGAAAGAATATTCATTTGTCTCCCAAAATCATTTACATAATATTCTTCATCTACTTGAAATCCTGCTTCCTTCAAAAGCCTCGACAATACAGATCCAAAAACTGCACCTCTTCCGTGCCCAACATGTAAAGGACCTGTTGGATTGCTTGAAACGTATTCAATAAGAACTTTTTTATTATTGGATTCAAATTTTCCAAACTTATCTTTTTGAATTGAGATATCTCTCAAAATTGCACCATGCGACTCTTTAGACAAGAAAAAGTTTATAAAGCCAGGGCCTGCAACATCAACTTTTACTATTTCGTTGTTAGTTGTAAATTTGTCTTTAATTTCTTCTGCAATCTCTTTAGGATTTCTTTTTAGGGGTTTGGCTAGCACTAAAGCTACATTACTAGCGAGATCACCATATTGCTTCTCTTTATTATCTTGGATGCTTATTTCAAATTCATCATGAATGGATTCTGAACTCCCATATAAATCTATTATTATGCTACGCAAGCTCTCCTTAATTTTTTCTTTCATGGGGCAGTTTATTTTCGACCTTGATACTCTCCATTTCTCGTATCAATTGTGACGAGTTCACCTTCTGATACAAATAGAGGTACTTTTATTATTGCTCCAGTTGAAAGCGTTGCCGGCTTTGTGCCTCCTGTGGCAGTATCCCCTTTCACCCCAGGATCTGTTTGTGTGATCTTTAGATCAACGAAAGTAGGAGCGACTACAGATATTGGTTTTTCATTCCAAAGAAGTACTTTACAAATATCCTCTTCAGTAACCCATTTCTCAAGATCAGAAACTATATCTAGAGCTACTGGAATTTGTTCATAAGTATCGGGATGCATAAAAAACCACGCACTACCATCGCTGTATAGAAATTGCATGTCTAATTCCTCAATATCTGCTGCTTCAAGAGATTCACCAACTTTACAAGTTTTTTCTCCAACCCTTCCTGTAAGGTAGTTTCTAAACTTAATTTTACTAAAAGCCTGCCCTTTACCAGGTTTATTGAATTCTTCTTCAATAATCACGCAAGGGTCGTTATCGATTATTATTTTTAAACCGACTTTGAAGTCACTAGTAGAATACGATACCAAGATTTCTTCCTATATATTTTTCAATGAAACTAGTTTGTTTCCAAATTTTACAAGCTTATTTTCTTTCAAGGAATCTAAATCTATTTTATATGAGTCCTTAAAAATTAGTATTACTGTTGATCCCATTCGGAAATAAGCCAATTCATCTCCTTTTTTAACATTAGTATCTTTGGGTGGACCTATTTTCCACTCTTCGACTAATTCTTTTCTTGAACACTCTTTACTATCAATCCAAAAGGGCACAATACTGCCTACAACAGAGGCACCCACTGATACTAGAGCGTATTCAAGACTGTTTGATACAATGTGTAAAACAGATCTCTCATTTTTTATATAAAGGCGTGGAATGGACTCTTGGGCTCTCTTATTGACACTATATAGTGAAGACCCCAGATGATTTGAATGAATTATCTCCCCATCCCACGGACAATGTATTCTGTGGTAGTCTGTTGGAGCTAGATAAATAGTTATGAAATAGCCCCCTTTATATTTGTTTTGATACTCTATCCCTACAAGTTCATCTAGTTCATAGTTATGTTTCTTTGCCTGCAAAAGTTTCCCGTCTTCAATAAAACCATGACTTACAATTTCACCGTCTACAGGAGAGATAAAACTGTTTTTTGATAATTCAATTTTCCTTGACTCCTTTGCCAATTTCCTAGTAAAAAATTCATTATAAGAACTGTAACTATTTATATTCTTATTCATTGCCTCCTCAAGGTTTGGTTTATAGAAGGCTATAAAAGTTCTTATTAACAAATTCTTGATGATTTTTATCTTGCAGTTAGCTAATGCTCCAGCCATGAATGTTAGAAAAATATGAGGGATCAACTTTTGCATCATATAATTTTTTTGAAAGAAAATAATTTAGGCATTTTAATTATGAAAGAAGAATAATCAGGATATTTCTTTAATAAATTCCCTTCAATCTTAGGTATTAGAATCCTATAAATGATGAAGATTGCAATTAATAGTCCTATAAATGACCATTCTGAACCCACGCCTCCAAAAGCAAGAATTTGAAGTCCTGAAAGAAAGAAAATAATGCCAGTAATATTTGGATGTAGAACATAGGTTCTTGACCCTTTGATAAAGAAGCCAGCTCTTTTGGTTCTTTCTTTTATCTGCTTATTACCTATGTATTCAATGAAGAATCCTATTAAACATAAAATTACCCCGATATTGTCAAAAAAGCTTAGTAGCGAAAACCCTGACAAATAATTTAAAGAAAAAACAGAGCTGAAGCATATTAATTGAAATGAAGAGAGTCGAATGATGTTGATTAATAGGACAAAATACTTTTTATTTGAAATTTGGTATCTAACCAATGTAAGAAAGTCCTCTAATAATAGTGATTTAATTGATTTATACGAAGAAAAAGATTTCAAGCACCATAACATTAGAAAAATATTTGTTACGAGTTGTCTGTTTGAAATTTCAGAAACTTGAAATACGGCTTGGACAATCATGCCAAATAAACAACTTGCAAGCACTGGTAGAAAAAAAAACTTAATTAAAATTCTAGGACTTTTTTTCTTAATAGATATTGAGACTAAACCAATTAAGATAATTGAATTGAAAAATAATAAAATCAATAAAAACTCAAAATTTGACATCTTTTAGATTTTCATGATTTACAGTTATTTCTCGTTGCATTGAACCTTATTTCTCTCTATAGTTTAACCGTTCGCAGCGGGGAATGTTGAATTTGTGTGGTGCAAAATCTCATGAAGTATATTTGCCTTACATATAATTCATCTACTTTGTGAACAGATAAGAAATAGGAATTTAGATATTAGGAGATAGCTATGTCGCGTCTGTGTAAAATTGTTTTCATACTGGCCGGAATATCAGTAGCAAACTTAGGCTTTACCGATCAAATACAACCTTTGCTAGATGTAGGAGCTGCTAGACAAGTTGCAGAAAAAACATCTCAATCGAAAATTGATGAAATGGATGAACAAACTTCAGTGATTGTAAGTGAATTCAAAACTGTAAGTAAGCAAATAGAGGGTTTAAGAGTTTATAACGCTCAAATGAGACAACAAATACAACGTCAAGAAGAACGCTTAAAAGAAATTGATAGAACTTTAAAAGAAGCACAAGTGATGCAAAGACAAATACCTCCTTTTACACGAAGAATGTTGGCTGGTGTGGAGACTTCTATAGAGTTGGATCTTCCTTTTCACCTTGCAGAAAGGAAAGAAAGAATAGCATTTGCTAAGGCTGCCTTAGATAATCCGACTGTTTCTCCTGCTGAAGGATTAAGGCAAGTTCTAGAGGCATTCAATGTTGAAGCAGAATACGGTAGAAAGATAGATGCATACAAAGACAGCATCGTCATTGATGGAGAATTAATAGAAGGTAATGTATTGAGAGTTGGAAGACTTGCTATGGTTTTTCAAACTGCTGACGAAACCCAAACCCACGCATGGAATAATTCTACAAGAGCATGGGAAGAATTAGATAACAGTTACAGGAATCCAACAAGACGTGGTCTTAGGATTGCGAATAAATTAGCAACGGTCGATTTAATGGAATTACCTTTGCCAGCAGCAACGGAGGCAAACTAAAATGAAGAAGATTAAACTTTTTATATTTCTTGTAAGCTTCGGCTTAATATCTTCTTATACTTTTTCCGAAGAAGGTGAAGAAGAGGCTGCACAGCCTTCAAACCCTCAAGAATTACTTGAAATAGTAAAACAAGGTCAGTTTGCTGATACTCAGGAACAAAGGGAGAGAGAGGCTGCATTTAGAAATGAAAAAAATAAACAAGCTAAACTACTTTCAGACGCAAAAGATGAAAGAGCAAGATTAGAGAGGGAAGCTGCGAGACTCGAACAACAATTCGAAGCGAACGAGGCATTATTGGTTGTTGCAGAAGAGCAATTAAGGGAAAGACTCGGTTCATTAAATGAGATATTTGGTCACCTAGCTGGTAATACTACTGAAGCTAGAAATATCATGGAGCAGTCAATTACAGCTGCTCAATTTGGTAAAGAAAGAGAAGAATTCATGACTGCTCTTGGTTCTAAAATGAATGAAGGAATTAAATTAGCCTCAATTCAGGAACTTGAAACATTATGGTACGAACTTCAAAGAGAAATTAATGCATCTGGTGAGGTTGTCAAATTCAATACCGAAGTTATAACCACTGATGGTAATGTGGAAAATAGAGATGTTGTAAGAGTTGGTAACTTTAATGTGGTTTCCGATGGACAGTATTTGACTTATTCTCCTTCAAGGGGTGCTTATTCAGAACTTCCTTCACAACCTGCAGGAAGATATACGTCTCAAACCTCAGATATCCTGAACGGGGACTCATTTCCTGTTCAGTTTGCCGTAGATCCTACCGGACCTCAAGGGGGCTCTCTACTTGCTAGTTTGATATCTATGCCAAGCACATGGGGCAAGATGCAAGAAGGTGGGCCAGTTGGATATATGTTGATGATAATAGGTCTACTTGCAACACTACTATTTATATGGCGATTCTATGAGCTATGGAATATTAGGGGTGGCGTGATAGCTCAAGCTGGAAATTCGATGTTGAGTAATGACAATGCACTAGGAAGAATTCTAAAAATTGCCGAAGAAGATAAAGAGGCCGATACTGAGACTTTAGAGTTAAAAATGGCTGAGCAAATACTTAAAGAAAGGCCAACAGTAGAGGGCTTAAATTGGGTTCTCAAGATTGTCTCAGTTGTAGCACCTTTGATGGGTCTGTTTGGAACAATCATAGGTATGATTGAAACCTTTACAATGATAACCTTATTCGGTACTGGAGATCCAAAAACAATGGCAAGTGGTATTTCCACTGCTCTTGTAACAACATGGCTTGGCTTGATGGTCGCTATTCCGACCACCTTTATGTATGCGACAGTAAATAATATTTCTAGGGGAATTCTAGGTACTATTGAAGAGTCAAGTACAGGAATGGCAGCTAAACGTTCAGAGGGGACTAATTAAATTATAAAGAAATAAAAGGATGCAATTTTTTTATAACTTTTCTGATGCTCTTTTCGCTTTTATGCAAAGAGGAGGAGATGTTCTTTACTTAATAGGACTATTAGCCTTCGTTATGTGGTTCCTCATTTTTGAAAGAATGTGGTTCTATTTCTATACTCACAAGAACTATGTTGGAGCCTCAATGACAGAATGGGATTCTCGACAAGATAAAAGCTCTTGGAATTCTAAAGCCATAAGAGACATGTTAATTTCAGAGAACGAAATTAGAATTGATAAAAATCTCGGACTTATAAAAATGTGTGTTGGTATAGCACCTTTGTTTGGTTTATTCGGAACCATCACTGGAATGATTGAAGTCTTTCACTTACTTGCAGTTACTGGAGGTGGCGATGCCAAGGCCATGGCCGGAGGAGTTTCAAGGTCAACAATACCTGCTATGGCAGGTTTGGCGGTTGCCTTAACCGGGACATTAGCAAATCAATTTTTAGTCAATAGGGCTCAAAAAGAAAAAGATCTACTGGTTGATCAGTTGGTCGCAGAATAGGAATTTAATTATGAGAAGATCACCAATTAGTAGTGCTGTAGCTGAAGAAGAAGATATAAATTTAACGCCTATGTTGGACGTAGTTTTCATTCTTCTGATTTTCTTCATCGTAACAGCTAATTTTATTAAGGAACCGGGTTTAGAGGTTAACAGGCCAGATGCTGAAACTTCTAATATCCAAGAAAATGCTGCCATTCTCATAGCTATCGGCGCTACAAACGATATTTGGATAGATGGTAGAAGGGTGGATGTAAGACAAGTAAAAGCAAATATTACTAAGCTATTGGCTGATAACCCCCAAGGATCTGTTGTTATTCAGGCCGACGAAAAGGCTCAGGCTGACGCAATCATACAAGTTATGGACCAGTCCAGAGAAGCTGGAGTGTATGCAATTTCATTAGCATCTGAACCGAAATTTTAGATTCTATGGGATTTTTTGCGGAACAAAATCTTAAAATGCTAGGAGCCACTTTAAGTGGGTCTTTATTCCTCACAGTTGCCATTTTTTATGCTATGCAATGGTTAATAGACGTTGGTGACGTAGAGCTAAATGACAAGTCAATAAAAATAGCTGATGTCACTATGCCTGAAAGAGAGCTAGAACTTATGATGGATATGGAGCGTCCTCAAGAAGAGGAGCCTCCGCCTGAAACAATGCCACCTGAATTTGATATGACCCCTCCAGCTGACCTAGATACATCTGCAGCTAGACCAAACTTAGGGTTCAAAGGAAAGAAGGCAGGGGTATTTGCCGATGGTTCATATGTTCCCATTTTCCAAGTTCCACCTGTATACCCTAGGAGAGCTCTAGAAAGAGGAATAGAAGGATGTGTAATGCTCAAATTCACCGTCACGAAAGTTGGTTCTACAAAAGAACCCGAAGTTGAATGGTCAGTGCCTCCAGGGATTTTTGACAGAGCAGCAATGAGGTCTGCGTTAAAGTATAAATACAAACCTCAGATAAGAGATGGTGAAGCCATAGAAGTACCGAATGTACGAACAATCATTGTATTTAAGATTGAAGATCCTAGTAAGCCGGCGGATTATGTTCCTGAAGGCTGTGCATAAATAGTTATGAAAAGATTAAAATTAAATTACCCCTTAAAAATATTTCTAATTGCAACAGTGATAAGTTTATTGCCAGTTACTTTAGGAGTATCACCTCTAGACTACAAAGGTGCATCTCTTGAGGCAGCTGATGATGATACTAAGAAGAAAAAGAAAAGAAGACGTACAAAACTTCCTAGTAAAAAGATGCAAAGAATTTTGCAAGGCTTAGTTCCTTTAATTGAAAATGAACAATGGGACGAAGCTCTGCTTGCACTCGAGCCTGTTGCTGTTGTAGATTCCAAATTTACCAGCACAGATAGGTCGAAGATGTACTATTACAGAGGATACATCTATTTTTCAAAAGAAGATTACAGCCTTGCTGAAAGAGCTTATAAGAATTTGATTGCAGAGGAAGACTCTAGCGATCAAGAGAGACAGGGAGCCATATATTCCTTATCACAACTCAGATATATTGCAGAAGATTACAAGGGCTCCATCAGTTATTTACTAGAATGGCTTGATAATGAAGAAGAGCCAAGTTCTGATGGGTACGGACTTCTGGCTCAAGCCTACTATCAAGTAGAAAACTTTCAAAAATCTGTTGAAGCGATAGATACTGCAATAGAAATTCAAGAATCTAGAGATATACCTATAAAAGTCGCAGTTCTTGATGCTGAAGGCAATGAAACAGGGGAGATGATTGAGACAGGAGAAACAAGAAAAGGAGTAGCTAAAGAAAATCATTATTTGCTCAAAATGGCACTCTACTCCGAATTAAAGAAAGACCTTGAAGTCTTACCAATTTATGAGATTCTTGTTCAATACTATCCGAAAAAGAGATACTGGACTAATCTATCTGGTTTATACGGACAAAGAGATAGACAAATGGATCAAATGGGTGCCCTTGAAGCTGCTTATGATGACAATCTTTTAGATAAACAAAGAGAGTTTACAGCACTGTCACAACTTCTTTTTATGTTTGAAAACCCTCGTAAAGCTGCCAAAGTCATAGAAGATGGTTTAAATCGCGGAATAGTCAAAAAAGAAGAGAAGACATTAAAGGCTGCTGCTCAATACTGGCACGCAGCCAAAGAACTCGAAAGAGCAAAACCCTATTATTTACAGGCAGCAACAAAATCTAAGGAGGGCGAGCTGTTCATCTTTCTAGGGCAAGTTCATTTTAGTTTAGATGAATTTGATAAAGCTGAAAAAGCGATTGAGGATGGCTTAGCAAAAGGCAAGCTGAAAGATGAAGCTGCAGCTTATATGCTCTTAGGACAAATAAATTTCGAAAACCAAAAATGGGAATCTGCAATTGAATCTTTCAGAAAATGTATAGATGTAGCTGAAAGACAATTTGATGATAAAAAAGAAAAGCAAAAAGAGAAGAAGAAAAGAGTTCAAGATCAAGCTAGGAAGTGGGTGACATATACTGAAGGTGAAGAAGAAAGAGTTGAAGCTCTTAAGTTAAAAAGAAAAGCTTTAGGCGTCTAATGCCTCTGGTATTCCACAAAACTAAAATTAAGTCCGTTTTCAGAACTTTGTTTTCTTGAGATTTCTTTCCATTGATTTTTATCCCACTCAGGAAAAAAAGCATCTGGTGAAATCACTTCAATATCTATTTCTGTTATTAGAAGTTTTGTAGCTAAGGGTAGAAATTCTTTGTAAATATATTCTCCACCAATGATATTAATCTTTTCAGAGTAACTTTTTGCCTGCTCTAAGGCATCCTTACTTGAGTTAACTTCAATTATTCCCTCTCTCTTCTTAAATGTTCTCGTCATTACAATATTCTTTCTTTTGGGCAAGGGTCTGCCAATTGAATCAAAAGTTGCACGACCCATAATTATGGATGTATTTTCTGTATTTTCTCTAAAAAACTTTAGATCTTCTTTTATTTCCCAAGGGATTTTTCCGTCTTTGCCAATTGCTAGATTTTTATCTACGGCTGCAATTAATATGATTTCCATTAAACAGCAATGGGAGCACTAATAAAAGGATGAGAGTTATAGTTTACAAGTTTGAAATCTTCAAAATTATAATCGAATAAAATATCTTTTTTATTTATCTCGATTTTGGGTAGTTTATGTGGCTCTCTAGATAGCTGTTCATCAACCTGATCGAGATGATTCAGATAAATATGTGTGTCACCTAAAGAGTGAACAAATTCTCCTACCTCTAGATCTGTGACCGAAGCTATCATGAAAGTAAGAAGGGCGTAAGACGCGATATTGTATGGAACACCTAGAAATACATCGGCACTTCTTTGGTACAACTGACAAGATAGCTTTCCATTGGCCACGTAGAACTGAAAGAGTGTATGACACGGCGGCAAGCCTGACTTAATCATGGTTGGAATTTCTTTTGGATTCCAAGCCGAGACAATATGTCGTCTAGAGTTAGGACTATTCTTTAGATCCTCTATTACCAAAGCTAATTGATCAACTCCTTCAAAATCTCTCCACTGCTTGCCGTATACTGGTCCAAGATCTCCATACTCTTTTGCGAAGGAACTGTCTTTTTTTACTAGATCAACAAATTTTTGTAATTTTTCCTTCCACTCATTTGAATGCATGATCAGCCCTTCTTTTTGATTTGTTTTCTCCAACCAACTTTGAAATGGCCATTCATTCCAAATGTTTACATTATTTTTTACTAAATATTCAATATTTGTATCGCCTTTTATGAACCATAAAAGTTCATGCAAGATGGCATTAAAGTTTACCTTTTTGGTGGTTACTAGTGGAAAGCCATCATTCAAATCAAATCTCATTTGATGTCCAAATATGCTGATTGTTCCTGTTCCGGTTCTATCCTCTTTTTTAGTTCCTTTAGATTTTATTTCTGTAAGTAGATTTAAATATTGTTCCATTAATTCATGTATTTTTTCTGTACGAATAATAAATTAGAAGGACACCAATTACTATCATTGGAAGGCATAGGAGTTGCCCCCTTGTAAAAATTTCAAAAATAAATCCTATATGTTGATCTGGTGTTCTAAAGAATTCAGTGAAGAATCTAATGACTCCATATCCTAACAGGAAGTGTCCAGATATATTCATTTTAGGTTTTAAATTCCTTGAGATAAGAAGCATATAAATAAAAAGCACTATACCTTCTCCAAAAGCTTGATATAACTGAGATGGATGCCTCGTTAATCCAAATGGATCTGAAGGAAATATAACTCCCCAACTTATATCAGTTGGCCTGCCTAGAAGTTCTGAATTCATAAAGTTTCCCACTCTTACAAATCCCAGGCCAGGAGGCACAAATGGAGCTACTCTATCCATCAACCAGAAGAATTGAACACCCCAGCTTCTTGATAGCCAGAAGCAAGCAATTAAAACTCCCAGAAGACCTCCATGAAAGGATAATCCTCCTTGCCAAATAAAGAAAATAGATAGAGGATTAGATATAAATTGCTCTATCGAGTAAAAGAAAACATACCCTGTTCTTCCACCTAATATCGCACCTAGGAGGCTATAAAACATTAGGTCACTGATTTGATCTACATCTAGGTCCTTTTGGTATCTTTTGATTAAGAAGTAGATAGTTGAAAAGGCAGCCAACCATGTCAGGCCATACCATCTAATTGCTAATGGCCCTATTTGTATAGCTACAGGATCTAATTCAGGAATTAACATTATGGCTGCCTGATTTCATCCACCATATCAAAAATTTCTTTGGGCGGAGGTTTAGTAAAAATTGAAATACTTAATGCGAGTGCAAAGTTCAAGATCATGCCTATACAGCCAATTCCCTCAGGCGAGATACCCAATAACCAAAAGTCTGAATTATTGATATCTGGATTAATAAATTTGAAATAAATAATATAAGAAGCAGTAAATAGTAGACCTCCAAGCATGCCGGTAATTGCTCCTTCCTTATTGAGTCTTTTGTAGAATATACCCAGAAAAAGTGCTGGAAAGAATGTTGCTGCAGCGAGCCCAAAGGCAAAAGCCACAACCTGTGCCACAAATGCCGGAGGATAGATGCCAAAAATGCCAGCTATGCCTATTGCTACAGCAGCTGCTATTCTTGCATACTTGAGTTCTTGTTTTTCAGTAATTTTAGGCATGTAGGTTTTCTTTAAAAGATCATGCGAAACAGACGAAGATATTACTAACAGGAGCCCTGCTGCCGTTGAAAGAGCTGCTGCAAGACCTCCAGCAGCCACTAAAGCTATAACCCAGCTCGGAAGTTGAGCTATTTCAGGATTTGCCAAAACGATTATATCCCTGTCTATATAAATCTCATTTTCATTAGATAAATTGGGTTCATTTTCAAGAAGCCTCTGTCCATTAGGCCCTCTAAGTTTTTGATATGAAGGTTTTACATTTTCCAGGGCATCACCAGATGAATACTGAATTTTTCCATCTTCATTTTTATCCATCCATGCAATTAAACCTATTTCTTCCCAGTTCTTAAACCAGGAGGGTGAAGTGCTATAAGGCTGATCTTGAATCGAATCGATTAAATTCATTCTTGCAAAAGCAGAAACAGCAGGAGCTGTTGTATATAAAAGTGCTATAAAAATTAGCGCGTAACCAGCAGATCTTCTTGCTGCACCAACACTAGGAACCGTAAAGAATCTCACTATGACATGAGGCAATCCCGCGGTACCAAACATTAGGGCTGCTGTTATACAAAAAATATCAATATTACTTTTAGCATTTTCAGTATAAGCAATGAAACCTAGCTCCTTTGTAACCTGATCTAGTTTATCGAGAAGGTATACTTGACTATCAACTAGAGTGCTTCCAAAGCCAATTTGTGGAATAACTTCGCCGGTCATCAAGATTGAAATAAATATAGCAGGCACTAAGTAGGCAAAAATAAGTACGCAGTATTGAGCTACTTGAGTATATGTAATACCTTTCATGCCTCCTAAAACCGCATAAAAGAAAACTATGGCCATTCCTACTATGACACCTGTATTAATATCAACCTCTAAAAATCTAGAGAAAACTATTCCTACTCCTCTCATCTGCCCGGCGATGTAGGTAAAAGAGATGAATATTAAACACACAACAGCTAATTTTCTGGCTGTCTTGGAATAATAACGTTCACCTATGAAATCGGGGACAGTAAATTTACCATACTTTCTTAAATACGGTGCAAGAAGAAGTGCTAATAAAACATAACCTCCAGTCCAGCCCATTAGATATACGGATCCATCTTTTCCTAGAAATGCAATCAAACCTGCCATAGAAAGAAAAGAAGCCGCAGACATCCAATCCGCTGCAGTAGCCATGCCATTTGCCACTGGATGGACATCTTTACCAGCTACATAAAAATCATTTGTAGATCTTGCTCTCGACCATAAAGCAATACCTATATAAAGGGCAAAGGTTGCACCTACAAAAAAATATGTAAGAAGCTGGGTTGTCATATTTCTTCTTCTTCAGAAAGTTTTTTATCAAGCCTCTTCATCAACCACACATAAAGAAATATGATTATTACAAATATATAAATGCTACCTTGTTGAGCAAACCAAAATCCTAGTTTAAATCCGCCTAACCTTATTTGATCCAGAGTATCGGAGAAGATAATTCCAAATCCAAAGGAAGCAACAAACCAGATTACTAGAAGTGAAAAAACAATTTTTAAATTTGCCTTCCAATACTGCTGAGTTTTATCTTTCATTTAACGCATTAATAGGTTCAATGCCATTAGCATAACTAAAAAAGCAAACCCTATCCTAAGTTTCTTTTGTTTCATTCTGTGAGCTATTTTTACACCATATTTTGCGGTTACTGAGCTAACTAATCCAACGATTATAGTGGCAGGTAAATATACGTAACCAATGCTATTCTCAGGGAGATTTGTATTTTCATGCCCTATAATCATATAAGATAAGGACCCAGCTAAAGCAATAGGTATGCCGCAAGCTGCAGAAGTACCAATGGCCTTCATCATCGACAAGCCTCTGTGATAGAAATACGGTACTGAAAATATACCTCCTCCAATTCCAAATACTCCTGATAGCCATCCTATTCCTCCTCCTGCTAATACTGGGCCAATTAAGTTAGTTCTTGGATTTTGGGGCGGTGGAGGGAACTCAAAGATTAATTGTATGGATGCAACCACAAGAAATAAGGCAACCAATCCTTGAAGCGTATCACTGTCTAAGGCGCCAGCTGTGATTCCCCCAAGTGATGATCCAATCACTATACTTGGTGCTACTAATTTTATGAGGCCCCAATCTACGGCACCTCTAAAGTTGTGAGAGAAAGTAGAAGATAATGAGCTAAAGACTATTACTCCAAGTGAACTGCCAAGAACCATATGTGATAGAATTTGTTCAGGAAATTGCAGATAAGAGAATGTATAAAAAAAAGTTGGAATTATAATTATTCCCCCACCAATACCGAATAAACCAGCTAAGATGCCAGAGAATGTTCCCAGTAAAAAGTATAATAGAATTTCCAAAAATCTATTTTAACATTAAGTGTAATTACACTCTCTAATTTATGTGCTTAATAGCCTTGTCAGTTGAAAAAAGTAAAGATTGGAGCGGTAAAGATTCATATTTTTACAAGATAATCGCAAACCGAGATGAATATCATGAAAGACCAACTAGCGGAATGAGATGGTGGTCAAACAATATTGTGCTTGCAGGAAGAGACGAAGAGGCTGGAGGAACATGGCTTGGTGTAAGTAAAGAAGGCAAGTTTGGTGCAATTACAAATCTTAAAGAGGAAACTGATATCAAGTACTCAAATTCACGGGGATCACTTGTAACGGAATTCCTAGAGTCTCAAATTTCTGCAAAGTCTTACCTTGAAGCACTAGAACCTAACAAAGATAATTACGCCGGCTTTAATTTAATTGTTGGAGATAAAAGTGGATTATTTTATTTGTGCAATCGACTAGAAGGTATATTTTTTATTTCTGAGGGAATCCATGCCCTAGGAAATTTAACTTTAAACTCCTCAACAAAAAAAATAGAATCAATTAAGAATGATTTTAACCAAATTCTTCATGAGGGTTTTGCAATGGATAAAGGCTTCCATGTTATGAGGAAAGAGTATGGAAATCTTCATGAGAAAACTAAAAAAGAACTGCAAGTCAGGGATGGAGAAGAAATTCCCTTTAGATTTATAAGATCACCTATATATGGAACTCGATGCACTACAGTATTTACGTCTGAACCATCTGGCTTAATCAATATTTCAGAACTTACATATCAGAAAGAGGGTATAGAAGGAACTCGTGTCGATTTCTCATTTAATGTAAAAGACTAATAAACTTTCATTTGATCTTTATAGAAGGGAAGGAAATCTGTGAGCACTTGTCTGTAAGCATTTTTCTTAAATTCCACACCCGCCGATACCGGATGCCAGTAACTCGCCCACATCCATTCTGTAAATTCAATTTGGTTATGTACAGTTAGGTCTATATCATTATCTTGCCCTAGAAATTGAGCTAAAAACCATTTCTGAGATTGACCTTTAAATTTTCTGTTTTTAAAAGAAAAATATCTAGGTATTTTTTCTTTTGGGACATCGTACTTTATCCACTTTTCATTTTCTTTGATTATTTTAATCTTATCTTTTCCAAGTCCCACTTCCTCATAAGCTTCTCTGTAGATAGCATTTTCCGGAGTCTCTCCATCATCAATTCCTCCTTGAGGAAATTGCCATCCATCTCCACTCTTTCTTTTACACCATAATAATTTCCCCTCTTTATTAAAAATGATAATGCCAGCATTAGGTCTGTATAATGTTGTTTCCATACTTCAGTCTTGTTCTGTGTATATAATAATGAAAAAAAAGAATTTAGCCTTATTTGATTTAGATGACACTCTTTTTGATGGAGACACAGAAGGTGAGTGGGTAAAATATATGGATAAGGCTGGACTGATCCAAGATTCTGAATTTTTCAATAAAATGGAGAGTTTTGAAAAAAGTTACAGACAGGGTGACTTAAATGTAGACGAGTATTCCGAATTCTTACTCAGCCCATTAGTAGGAAAAAGTCTCAAAGAATTAGAGCATAAAATCGACATATTTACTTCCGATGTTATAGAAAGGCTTACGGATGAATTAACTGAAGAATTATTATTGAGACATCGGGACGATACAAAAATTCTTACATCTGGCTCTTTAACCTTTCTTGTGAAAGTTATTGGCCAAAAAATGGGTATTGAAACTTGTTTTGGTACGGACCCTGAGTATAGAGATAATTTTTTTACAGGTAAGGTTGAAGGAATTCCTAACTTTTCTGAGGAGAAAGTTAAAAGAATTAAGATTTGGATGAAGTCAGACCATTTTGAAAGGATATTCGCTTATTCAGACTCAATTCATGACTTACCATTGCTTGAATTTTCGGACATGCCTTCGGCTGTAAGCCCTGATAATAAATTACGTAAAATTGCAGAAGAAAGAAATTGGTTGGTTGAAGGCAGAAGAAATGCTATTGGTAGTCTTCCATAGAAGGACAACTACATATCAAATTTCTATCTCCATAAACATTATCTACCCTTCCAACAGGTGGCCAGTATTTATTTTCATGTAAACTCTTCGCAGGTAATGCAGCTTCAGCCCTTGTATAGGGATGATCCCATTCATGTTGTAAAAGAGTTTTTGCACAGTGAGGGGAGTTCTTTAATAGATTATCTTGATTAGAAACTTTACCTTCCTCAATATCTTTAATCTCATTTCTGATTGAAATCATTGCGTCACAGAATCTATCTATCTCACTCAGAGATTCACTTTCTGTTGGCTCAATCATTAAGGTGCCCGTTACAGGCCAGGACATCGTTGGTGCATGGAATCCATAATCGATTAATCTTTTAGCAATGTCCTCTACTTCAACTTCTGCTGTTTCCTTTAATGGACGAACATCAATAATACATTCATGAGCTACTAAATCATTAGAACCTTTGTATAAGATCTTATAATGATCTTTAAGCCTATTAGCTATGTAATTTGTATTTAAAATGGCCAGTTGAGTTGCTTGAGTCAATCCTTCAGAACCCATCATCTTCATATACATCCAACTGATTGGCAGTATACTTGCGCTTCCCCAGTCAGTACCAGAGACAGGTCCCACAGCTGGGTCACTTTTATCATGATGTGAAGGGACAAAATCACTAAGCTTTTCGACAACACCAATTGGTCCGATACCTGGACCTCCGCCTCCGTGCGGAATGCAAAAGGTTTTATGCAGATTCAGGTGCGAAACATCTCCGCCAAAGGATCCCGGATAGCAAATTCCAACCATTGCATTAAAGTTTGCTCCATCAATATAGACAAAGGCACCTTTTGAATGAATAACATCACAAACCTCACTGACATTCGTTTCAAAAACACCATGTGTTGAAGGATACGTTATCATTAGAGAGGAAAGATTTTCCTCATGAATCTCTGCTTTTTGTTTTAAATCATCAATATCGATATTTCCATCTTCATCGCACTCGACCGGTACGACTTCAAGGCCTACCATTTGAGCTGATGCAGGATTAGTACCATGAGCAGACTTAGGTATTAAGCAAATATTTCTATGAGATTCATTATTTTTTTTATGAAATGCATCTATCGCTAAAAGACCAGCATATTCTCCCTGTGATCCGGCATTAGGTTGTAAAGAAATCTTAGAGTATCCAGTAAGGTCAACAAGCATCTTTTCCATATCCTCTATTAGCTCTTTATACCCTTGGAGCTGATCTTTAGGAGCGAAAGGATGAATTTTCGAAAACTCAGGCCAACTCACTGGAATCATTTCTGAAGTAGCATTTAGTTTCATTGTGCAAGATCCAAGAGGGATCATAGCTCGATCGAGTGCTATATCTTTGTCACTTAATTTTCTAATGTATCTTACTAGCTCTGTTTCTGTCCTGTGTTTTTTAAAAACCTCATGATCTAAGAAGGAGGACGTTCTTTTCAGCTTTTTTGGTATTGAAGATTTAAAATTCAAATTAGAATCTATTTTTTGATT
This sequence comes from SAR86 cluster bacterium, assembly GCA_023703575.1. NCBI lineage: Bacteria > Pseudomonadati > Pseudomonadota > Gammaproteobacteria > SAR86 cluster bacterium. The sequence goes on along the minus strand of CP097969.1, from coordinate 1,507,015 downwards.
TGTGAATATTTCCAAGATATTTTCTATATCCTTCATGGAAGTGGTCTCGTCTAATGAGATACCTATATGTTCCTCATCTATTCTTCTAAGATTTATATTCTTGCTTAGAGAGCGTTTATGTATCTCTTTTGTTTGTTGGCCGGATCTAATTATTAAGGTATCGAAGAAGTTATCTTCAAGACAATCTATACCATTAACTTCGAAATTCTTTTTTAACAAAGAAGTAAGGTGGTTAACCTTATTTGCTATCTCAATCAATCCCTCTTTGCCATGATAGATCGAATAAAAACTCGCCATAATGGCCAACAATGCCTGAGCAGTACAAATATTACTTGTAGCTTTTTCTCGTCTTATATGTTGTTCTCTTGTTTGGAGAGCTAATCTATAGGCAACATCTCCATTAGAATCTACTGATGCTCCAACTATTCTGCCTGGCATTGATCTTTTCAATTTGTCGCTAACTGCCATAAAAGCTGCATGAGGTCCTCCGCACCCTAAAGGTACGCCAAATCTTTGAGAGGACCCGATGACAATATCTGCCCCCATTTCACCAGGGGGTTTAAGAATTGTTAATGCCAAAAGATCAGAACCTATAACGGCTAAAGCAGATTGGTCATGGCATGATTTAATATGTTGGCTCATATCAGTAATTTTTCCATTTGAACCTGGATACTGAAGAAATGCACCAAAAACCTCATGGCTTGGAAGGTCAATAGGATTTCCAAATATAAGCTTTATGCCCAAAGGCTCTGCTCGAGTTTTAAGAACATTTATTGTATTTTGAAAACTATTCTCATCCACAAAAAAAGAATTAGACTTTGATTTAGATGAGCGCTTAGCTAATGTCATCGCTTCAGCGGCTGCAGTTGCTTCATCGAGTAAAGAAGCATTAGATAATTCCATAGCGGTAAGATCACTAACCATTGTTTGAAAGTTAATTAAAGCTTCTAATCTTCCTTGAGATATTTCAGGTTGATAGGGTGTATAAGAGGTGTACCACCCAGGATTTTCAAAAACATTTCTAAGGATTACAGATGGTGTGAAATTATCATAATGACCCTGACCAATAAAACTTTTGAATACCTTATTTTTAGAAGCTATTTCTTTCAATTCTTCCAAAACTCCTTCTTCAGTCCTTTCTTCACCTATTTGAACGGCATTTCTTTTGAGGATTGATCCGGGAACTACTGAATCAATAAAAGAGCTCATAGAGTCGTATCCAACCTCCCGAAGCATATAATTAATATCGGCTTCACTCGAACCAAGGTGGCGTTTTGAAAAGAGATTTATTTTATTTAAATTTTCCAATAATTTTAATCTTCGCAAGTATCGTTATATTCTTCTTCTGTTAGCAAGTCAGTAAATTGTAGATCATCATCAATTTTAATTTTGAAAAACCAACCATCTTCTAATGGAGAATTATTAATTATTTCCGGTTCATCAAGTAGCTTTTCATTAATCTCGATAACTTCACCAGTAAGAGGTGAATATACATCAGAGGCTGCCTTGACAGACTCCACTATTGCAGACTCTCCCTCTGCTTCTAACATATCACCAACTTCTGGCAACTCTACAAATACAATATCTCCGAGAAGATCTTGTGCGTGATCACTGATCCCTACAGTAAGAATTCCTTCTTCGTCTATTCTGCCCCATTCATGACTTGATAAATATCTCACTTCGTTATCTGAACTCATACTTTTTCCTTGAAAATAACTTTTCCCTCTTTAATAAATTTCGGTGAACCTATTATAGCTTTTACTCTTTTACCTCTAATTTCAGCAAAACAAGAAGTGCTATCACTTTTTGGTAATCTTGCTAATGCTATAGGCATCTTTAGGCTTGGTGAGTAAGTTCCGCTAGTGACAACTCCGCGTGCATGATTCTCTTTCTCAAGGTGTATTTTCTGTCCTTGCCTTAGGATCACCTTTTCGTCTGTAATTATACCAACAAGTTCTTTAAGATCATTTGATTCTTTCTGTTTTATTAAACTTTCTTTACCAAAAAAATCTCTTTGCTCATCTTGCCAACAAACTGTCCAGCCCATATTACATTCGAAAGGCGAGATGGTCTCATCCATCTCAAAACCATACAAATTCATTCCAGCTTCAAGTCTAAGTGTATCTCTAGCTGCAAGGCCGATTGGTTTGGCTCCTTCACTGATTGCTATATTCCAAAGATCTATGGCTTTTTCATTAGGCAGTATCACTTCAAAACCTAATTCCCCGGTGTAACCGGTTTTTGCTGCAAAGATATCATCTTGAAAAATTCCTTGCTGTCTCTTTTTCTCTTTAAGAAAATCTATTGGTGCAGGAAAGTTCTTAAGGACATTTGGAGATTGAGGACCTTGAATAGCGACCATTGACAGATCATCTCTTTCTAGCATATTTACTTCATATTCTTTAGCCCTCGCAGATATCCATTTTAAGTCCTCACCTCTGGTTGCACAGTTAACAACCAGTCTAAATCCTTTATCCATGCGATAGGCTATTAGGTCATCTATTACAAAGCCTTTATCGTTCAACATAGCAGAATAAAGACCAGAATAGTTCTCTTGAAGTTTTCTTACGTCATTTGCAATCAGTTTTCTGATAAAAAGTTCGGATTCGCTGCCTTCAAAATCAAGAATTGTCATGTGAGATACATCAAAAATACCACAACCTTGTCTCACTGCATGGTGCTCTTCGATTTGAGAGCCATAATTAATTGGCATATCCCAGCCATGAAAGTCTACCATTTTAGCCTTGGCTTCCAGGTGGTTTTGATATAGAGAAGTTTTCTTATTCAAGGGTCTTTGCTGAACGTAGATTGTACTATTTCCTCTAAAATATGTCTCACGGAATATGATCTTTATCCCCCATTTATGTGGATAAGTTTGTTAACGGATTCTTGATAGTCAATTATTATCAGCTTAAGAAGTGATTGTATGAAATTTGATCATACGTCTTTTATATATCTATCGACTAAAGCCAATGTTAAAATCTCATTTTTTTTAAATCCAACTCAAATAAATGGACTATCTTTCAAAGTTTGAAGAGCTCAAATCTAAGGAACTTTCACTAGATCTTACTCGGGGCAAACCATCATCAGATCAGCTTGATTTATCAAATGGATTGATGAGTTTCTCCGAAAATGACTTTTTATATGATGGTGTCGATATAAGAAATTATGGCGAAATTAAAGGCTTAGATTCTTGTCGTGAGTTAGGAGCAGAGATTTTAGGATGTTCCAAAGAATATGTATGGGCTGGAGGCAATAGCAGCCTATCTTTAATGTCTCAATTTATGTCTTTTCTATTTGTAGAGGGCATTGGAGAGGGCCCTTGGAATAGCAAGAAAAGAGTATCAGTATTATGTCCCGTCCCTGGTTATGATAGACATTTTAATCTCTGCGAAAAATTCGGTATTAATATGATCCCAGTTTCTTTGACAGGTACTGGACCTGATTTAGAGGAAGTTAAAAGATTAATTGATTCAGATGATTCTATTAGAGGGATGTGGTGTGTACCAAAATACTCAAACCCAACTGGAGAAATTTACAGTCATCAGACAATAGATGGTTTACTTGAAATCTTTAGCAAAACAAAAAATAAAACACTGATATTCTGGGATAATGCTTACGCTGTTCATGATCTGTACGGTGACCCATCTTTTGATGACATATTTGCTATGGCTAAAACCAAAGGCTGCGAAGATGTGGTTGTCCAGTTTGGTTCTAGTTCTAAGATCACTTTTGCTGGTGCTGGAATAGCATTCATTGCTATGTCGCTTAATAATCAGAATATTTTTCTACCATTCTATTCTTCCTTAATGATAGGTCCTGATAAATTAAATCAAGCGAGGCATGTAAGATTTTTTAATCAAGTTGATTTAAAGGATCATATGAAAAGACATGCTGACATAATCAAGCCTAAGTTTGATCTTGTTATCAATAAATTAGAGTCACAAAAATTTGGGAAATGGACAAGACCTAAAGGAGGCTATTTTTTACTTTTCGAAGCTAACAAAGGCTTAGCAAAAAAAATAATTAACTTGGCTTCAGAGCTTGGGTTGAAACTAACTCCAGCTGGAGCTACTCATCCTTATGGCATAGACGAAGAAGACAGATTTATCAGAATAGCTCCCACAGCCTGTTCTTTAGATGAGCTAGATACTGCTATGGATGTTTTCTTATGTTGTATAGGTTTGGCCTATGAACAGGCCCAGTAAAAGTCTAGTTTTTACTATTTTCCAGTATCTCGTAAGACTTTCCATCAAAGCCCCCAAAGAAAATTGGAACATCAGGATGTTCTACTGGAATACGACTATCATCAACTAATAGATTCTGCTGAGAGACATACGCAGAATAAAATACTTGATCATTCTCAGCAAATACGTGATAAAAAGGCTGATCTTTTTTAGGTCTTATGGCAACTGGAATTGATTGATACCATTCTTCAGTATTATTGAATTCAGGATCGACATCATAAATCACTCCTCTAAAGTCGAGGTATTTATGCTTAACAACTTGTCCAAGCGCGTATTCGGTCTCGATAGTTTTTTTCATCAAATTAAATCGTTTAAGTTTGTATTTAGATCGGAAATTACCTTGGGTTTTATTTTAACTTTATTTGCTACAAGCTTTCTACTAATTAAGAACTCTTTTGGATTATTTATTGCGTCAACAGCTATTAATTCCTCATCTTTAGTATAAAAAAGCATGAATTTGGCATCATTAGTGTTACCCCTCATGGTAACCACGTCATGATCGCCAGAAAGTCCAACAATCTGAAGCTTGTGATCATATTGATCTGACCAAAACCAAGGCACTTGATTATATTCCATCGGATTATTCATCAAAGAGGAGGCTACAGTTTTTGCTTGCTCCATAGCATTATGAACTGACTCTAATCTAAGATTCTTATTTAAAATTTTATTAGGATGATTTGTGCAATCTCCACAAGCATATATATTTTTAAAGTTAGTTTGACCAAATTCATTTACGATTATTCCATTGTCACAATTGATACCAGCTTCTTCTGCAAGCTCTATATTAGGAACAACGCCAGCACCAATAAGTACAGAATCTGCTTTCACTTCAGTACCATCAGAGCAAACTACCTCCAACGAATCAGATACTTCATTAATAGTTTCTAAGCTGGTATTGAAATGGAATTTAACCCCATAACTTTTATGCAGATTTAAATAATATTCAGATATCTGAGGGTCAACTGTTCGATTCATCACTCGATCAGCCATTTCAATAATAGTGACTTTTTTATTCTTTTTTGCCACGATTGCTGCAGCTTCAAGTCCGATATAACCAGCACCTATGATTACTAAATTTTCACTAGTTTCTAAATCTTTTTTTATTGCCTCGGCATCATCTAGATCTCTCAAATAGAATATTGATTTAAGCTCACTGCCCGGAAAATCTAGATATCTAACTCTACTGCCAGTAGCAAAAACTAATTTATCAAATTCAAGCACTGAATTATCTGAGAGGTAAACTTTTTGATTATTGATTTCCAATTTTTCAGCAGATAACCCAAGATAGAGTTGAACTTTATTTTCTTTAAAAAATTCAAGTTTCTTAAAATATAGTCTTTCTTTGTTGAGACTATCTTCTAGAAACCCTTTCGACAAAGGCGGTCTTTGATATGGAAGGTGTTCCTCTTCTCCAACTAAAGTGATTGAGCCAGAGTAACCTTCTTTCTTTAAAGTCGAAATGCATTGGATAGCGGATTGTCCCGCTCCAATAATAAGTAAGTTTTCCATGCTAAAAAAAGTTCTCGATTATTTCTTTGAAACTATCTAAAGTCTACATTTAATTTATAAATAAGGGAGAAAAAAATGATAGGAGTAGTTGCTACTTTAAAAATTAAAGAAGGTTCTGGAGCAGATTTCGAAGCCGTAGCATCTCAATTGGTTGAGAAAGTGAATGCAAATGAAGATGGTGTGGTCTATTACGATTTATATAAAGAAGATGACACAACTTATGTTTTTCTTGAAAGATATAAAGACCAAGAGGCACAAGATGCTCACGGGAAAACTGATTATTTCAGAGAGCTTGGTGCAAAAATGGGTGCATTCATGGCAGGGGCGCCTGAAATAAAAATGCTTCAATCAGTCTAATTACATGATGTGAGGTCTCGAGAGATACTCTCTTGACCTCATTTCTTCAAGACGACTAATAGTTCTCTTGAAAGGTTCAGATAACCTTTCTCCTGCATACAATTCACTTAATCCCGTCTTCATAGAAAGGATTAGGTTTACATTTCTCTCGTAACATTCGTCTACTAAAGCGATAAACCTTCGTGCTGAATCATCATTAGATGATTGAAAGACCGGAACATCAGATACAAAGAGAGTATGAAATTCACTGCAAATTTCAATGTAATCCTTAGCACTTCTGGGACCTTCGCAAATCTCGCTGAAAGATAACCAAACGGAACCTTGTGAAAGCTTTATTGTCTTAATCTTTCTTCCAAGAACTTCAATATTTTCTCCTTCAAGATAGTCATCATTTGTAAGTTCTGAAAAATTTGATTCAAGTTCACTTGCCCCTTCCTCTTTTTTCCCAATGACAAATATTTCTAGTTGTTCTAGAGTTCTAAGACGATAATCTTGCGCAGAGTCTAATTCGTAAATCTCACAATTTTTCTTGATTGATTCAATTGCAGGCAGGAATCTACTTCTGTGAAGACCATCTTTATAAAGATTATCGGGATGAGTATTAGAAGTAGTAACTAGAGTTACTTTTTTTTCAAATAGTTCGTTAATGAATCTACCAAGAAGCATAGCATCACCAATATCCTCAACATAAAACTCATCAAAACATAACACTTCAGTATCTTTAGATATATTGTCGGCTGCAATCTTAAGTGGGTCTTTCTTTCCTGAAAGCTCATCTAGATCTTCATGCAGTAATTTCATAAACCTATGGAAATGAATTCTTTTCTTCTTTTTCAAATCTAAAGTTTCAAAGAAGATATCCATCATTTGAGTTTTGCCTCTTCCGACTTCTCCTCTGATGT